>JABXKX010000322.1 GCA_013619035.1 Peptostreptococcaceae bacterium | reverse complement strand
GAAATACTCGGTTGCTTTTCACTTCGAAATAAGTCAATTAAATTGGTAGATATATGATATAATTGAAAAGAAATTTATACAATTGTAAAGGAAATTATATGTCTATATTTAATGAAACACTTTCATTTAAACTGAATGAAGCTCAAGAAGAAGCTGTTCATCATCATACCGGTCCGGCTTTAGTTTTAGCGGTTCCTGGTTCTGGTAAAACCACTATTCTAATATGTAGAACGGTTCAGCTGATACATGAACATCATGTAGATCCGAAACGTATATTATCATTAACATTTTCTAAGGCTGCAGCTCTTGATATGCAAGAAAGATATCATACACTCTTTAGTCAGTTACCTTATAAAATTGGATTTTCAACGATTCATAGATTCTGTTATTCTGTTTTATTGTCTTATTTTAAAACCATAAACAGAGACTATGTCTTATTGGAATCTAAAGAATCACCAATATCAAAACAACAGTTATTAAAAGAAATCTATAAAGAGACCAATCACAAGTTCATAAACGATGAAATCTATGAAGAATTAGCTTCTGGTATTGGTTACATCAAAAATATGTTAATGGATCCTAAAGAGTACGACTCTACGACTGATAATTTTTCTGATATTTACTTAAAATATGAGGCTTACAAAAAAGAACATCTCTTAATGGATTTCGATGATATGTTGACCATGTGTCATACCTTGCTTGTAAAGAAACCTCACATATTAGAGTTTTATCAAAATAAGTTTGATTTTATTCAAGTCGACGAAAGTCAAGATACCTCAAAAGTACAACATGAAATCATACAATTACTTGCAAAAAAACACCAGAATATCTATATGGTTGCTGATGACGACCAAAGCATTTATGGTTTTAGAGGTGCTTACCCTGAAGCGATCGTTAATATTGAAGCGTATTATCCAAACACCAAAAGATATCTTTTAGGTACCAATTACAGATCATCAAAAGATATTATTTCAGTTTGTGATCATGTTATATCCAATAATAAAGTACGACATCAAAAATTATTTCAAGCGTTCCATCAAAAGAGTGCTGATATCAAACTCATATACACCGATACAACGGAAGAACAAGTAGGTTATATCGTTGAGACCCATAAAAACAGTGAGACCAGCGAAGCTATTTTATTTAGAAATAATATATCTTTGATACCTTTAGCCGATCGACTAAATCGTGAGGATGTCGATTTTGTGATAAAAGATTTTAAACATCACTTTTTTAACAACTGGTGCACACAAGATATTTTGGCTTTTATGAAAGTCGCTATGGTTCCAAATGATATTCAATCTTTTGAACGTATCTATTATAAGATGAATGCCTATTTGTCAAAAATCCAGTTACAGTATATCAAAGACCATTACAATGGGATTAATCTCTTTGATACACTTATACAAATACCTAATTTAGAGCCATTTAAACTCAAAACACTTCGAAAAATAAAATCTAACTTTGAATATTTAAGTAAGTTACGACCAGAAACTGCAATTGATTTTATAGAAGATGAGTTAAATTACAAATCATTTTTAACTGAACATTGCAAAAAGAACAATCTGTCTTTAGAGGCACAAAACAAAACGCTTGATATTTTGAAAGTCTTAGCCCGAGGTACCGACAGTCTTGTTTCTTTCTTAGAACGCTTAAATGATCTAAAAAAGATTCTTTTTACTGCAGCTAACAATAAAAACCCTCATGCTCTAAAGCTATTCACGATGCACGGATCAAAAGGTTTAGAATTTGATCACGTTTATATTGTTGATTTAGATGATTGTATATTCCCATCAAAACATGCTACTGAATGCATGGAAAAAGGAGATGCGAGTTTATTTGAGGAAGAACGCAGGTTATTCTACGTTGCACTCAGTCGAGCTAAAAGTAAGATTTCTTTGGTCCATACTAAATTTCGAAATGGAAAATACAATAAAACCTCTCCTTTTGTTAAAGAGTTTATAGAAGGCGCTGGTAGTTTGTTACAAACAGATAATTATAGACTTCAAAAAAAGTCCAAAATTACAATCGACTTTAGTATTGGAGATAAACTGCTTCACACTTCTTTCGGCGTTGGCATTCTAGTTGATATTGATGAAGATCGAATGATGATTGAATTTAAAGACACAACCAAGGTACTATCTGCTGAACTTTGTTTGGATTCAAAAATAATAATGAAAATGAAATAGAGGCCAATCGGCCTCTATTTTAAAGTTTAAATTGATTTGAAATATCCTGAGTCATTCTCTGAACCATTTCGTTTAATTCTCTTGTATTGGTATCCAATTGCTCAAGTGATGCCAACTGTTCTTCTGTTGCAGCAGATACTTCTTCACTAACTGCTGAAGAGTCTTGTGCAACTTCTGATATAACGTTAATTGAGTTAGCCACTACATCTTTACTCGCAACAGCAGCATGTAGATCGGTTTCAATATTACCCACTTTTAAAACGATCTCATCAATCCACTTAGAAACATCCTCAAAGATTGTTGTTGATGCTTCAACTTGTTCACTTTGTTTGGTTGCTATTTCTTCCATGGTCTCAATTGATTCTGATGCTGTTTTAACATCTGCTAAAATTGCTTTTAATAAATCATCTATACCGTGTACCGCTTGACTGGTTTCTTCTGCCAATTTACCAACTTCATCAGCAACTACTGCAAAACCTCTACCGTGTTCACCCGCTCTTGCCGCTTCAATAGAAGCATTCAAAGCCAATAAATTGGTCTGTCTAGAGATATCATTGATTAACTTGATGATATCATTAATCTTAGAAACTCTTTCACTTAGAGAATTCATATCATCACTGACTAATCTTGTTTTCTCAAGATTCTGCTCAGATATTGTTTTTAGACTACTAACAAGTTCTAATCCATTAGCATTCATCTGTATTGCATCACCTGATGACTCTTTGATCTCAATAGCAGAATTATTAACTGCTAATATCTTTGAATCCATATCATCTATCATTTCAACAGACTCATTCGAGTTCATTGCTTGCGCCTCAGCACCTTCAGCAACAGAAATCATAGATTTTGAAATTTCATTCGAGGCTAAAGTTGTTTGTTCAACTGTCATTGTTAATGTGTTTACAAATGTTTCAATCGTCTCAAATGCTTCAGTTAAGTTTGTAATAATACCACGCAGTTGTAAAATCATAACATTAAAACTATCACCTAATACTTTTACTTCTGATTTCGAACTTGTGTTAAATTCAACGGAAAGATCTCCACTTTCAACTTGTTTCATTCTTTCAATTAATCGTGTAATAGGTCTTGTAATACGATTTGCAAAAATATATCCCAATATCGTAAATATAACTAACAATCCACCAACAGTCATCGCAATCATTTTAAATAATGGTACAATTTTTCCAGTGATTTCTGATGTTTCAAAGGTTGTCATAATAATCCAACCTGTATTTTCATTTTGTTTATAGGTTAGATATCTTTCTTTACCGCCTTCAGCATCCCATTTATAGAACAAACCATTTTCGCGTTCACGCTCTTCACGCTCCGCTGGATTTACTTTTTCTTTATCTACATCGAGACGGTCATAAATATCATCTGTTAAATATGTACCAATTAATTCAGGTGTCGGATGATACAATATGAGACCACTACGAGAAGCTACCATTGAGTAACCATGTTCAAGTACTTGAATATCTTCAGAAAAAGCAAGTATGTCATTTACATTAATTTCAGCAACAAATAATGCAGGTTTAATACCTATTTTTATTTTCTTTGTTACCCTATAAACAGATCTATTGTATTCAACTACTGGTTCACTAATATCGAGAGTTTTTTCCCAAGCATCAATATACCATTGTTCACTTGTTACTTCTTCTTTTATTGGACCACTTACACCAGCTGATGAATGTTTTACGCCATCATCAGTTACTAGATATGCTTCATAAATATAATCTGATGAATTTTTAAACTTACTAAGAATATTTCTATAGACGGTTGCTTTATCACCATCTTTTAAAACTGCTTCATTGATTTCTGCAAATGTTGAATTCAATCCATGCATAAACGCAGTTGTTTTTTCTTCAATCAGTTGTGACGATTGATTTACAAATATCATTGAAGAGGCATTGATATCTTCTGTATTGGTACCACTTACTGAAAACAGTACCGTTAACGCAACTATAACAATAGGTATCAAAATCGCCATGAATAACATCCCTAAAACTTGGACTTTAATACCGTGAATACCAAGTCTTAATTTCGTAGAATGATATTTTTTTATTTCTTCTACCTTATCTTTTTTGATTTTTTTTATCTTCTCTTTTTTTTCTTTTACCTTTTTATCTTTTTTCTGTTTCTCTTTACCCGACATTTTAGATTCCATATCGGATTCTCTTTTTAGTTCATCAGGAATGCCTACACTTGGTGCTTCTTCAAATTCTAATGAGCGATCTTCTTCGATATCTTCTGAAATGAGGTCTAAAGTTTCTGAATCAAACTCAGATTCTATTTCTTTCTCTTCAAGCGTATCTCCAGAACTTTCAAGTTCCTCTGATATCTGATCACTTGAATCCTCTGTAGTTTCTTGATCTTTTTGTTGATTTTCTGGTTCATCTTTAAAATCGTCAATATCTACAAAATCCTCTTGTGACTTCCTTTCATTATCTTTTACCATAAGCGCCTCCATGTTTTTATACCCTAATCAATTGATATTTCTATCCAGTCAATTTCAACAATATGACCAGTTTCAAAACCATATCCATGCATATAAATGCGTATTCTCTCTTCAAACATTTCTTGACTCTTAACTGAGTATACTTTGTCATTTAACTTATAAGTTATTGTTTTTTCTGTTGTATCATAGATAATTTCCTCTTCAAACCATTCATTAAAAATCGGTTCAACGAGTTCATAGTTATCATCAAATTCCCAACTTCTCGGCAATACCCTAAAAACATTACGTCCAGGTCTCTTTGAATCATCTTCAAAGCTATTGACATATTCGATCAATACAATGCCGTTTCCTAAATTGGTATTCTCATTATTAAGTGCAGAAGGAATAAGCCCTTCATCTTTAGTCTCAATAAGAGCCAAACCACCTGTAAAATGATTATTTGCATAAGTCATTCTTACACGACGTTTAATGGTCAAAACATTACCATTCATTATTTCAATCGGTTTTGATAATAATACGGGACCTTTATCTACTTCATCTATTTCTAGCTTCAATATGCTATTATTAAGTTTGGCTTTATCATAAGCGGAATAAAGTGATTTCCACTCACCAACGTACCAGAAATCACGATCTAAAGAATCAAATTCATCCACATAATGAAATGACGGTAATGATACGTCATCATCATTATTTATAAAGTATACCCCAAAACAAAAAGCTATGAAGACTAAAAAAATAATCATCTTTTTCAAAATTTTGTCTCCATCTTAGAAAAATGATATTAAAAACGACATAACTGGTAATGCTGCCATTGCCACTACTAATACTAGAGCTACAGCCCTTTTAGTTTTCTTATTCATGTTATTCTCCTTTTTTATAAATTATATCATACATATCACCAAGATATTACAGATTCGAAAAATCCGTAATATCTGATATCACACTATTGTAACATGTCACCAAAGACATGCGAAAGCCTTTATCATAATTTTTAATATCTGCTTGTTTAAACAGATGACTGAGTTCTTGTACTTCTACTCTTTGTTTTGAACCTTCAACATTTAAGATAAGTATTTTTCCTTTAAATGTATCGAAATCTTCTGAACATAATTCATAGTCACTCCAAAATTCTCTTACATTATCATAAATAAGTCTCATATGTTCTCTTGATGTTTCTAGTAAAACTTGTGTGTATAAAGCTTCCCAGAAATGTTGATCTTCATCTAAACCAATTTTTGCATCAAATGCAATTCTCTTCGTTAAACTTTTGTGCATCCATTTCACTGAAAAATATTTTAACGTTCTATTCAATCGTTTATAACTCTTTACAAATTTCTTTACCATAGAAGGATGTATATGCTTTGTTTTAGTTTCACTGTCGAAAAGTATTACCCTATCAATATCATGAGGTGATAATCTTGTCATTAACTGAGCGATAACACCACCAAATGAATAACCAAAGAGAATTAGTTTTTGATGTGGTATCGACTGTGCTAATTCTAAAAATCCCTCACACTGCATTTTTAAATCAACGCCCGTTTCATAATTAGGGACGATTACTCTAAAGTGTTCACTGAGCGTTTGAATGTATCTAAAAAATGTAATCGCGTTACCATTACTACTTGGAAGTATCATGATCAGTGTCTCAGACTCCCCAGCATCATAGTATTCTAAATGGTGATTGTTTTTTTCAAAGACTTTTATTTTATGATCTTCAAAAAAACATCCCAGTGATTCTTTTAATGGTACCTCTGCAAATTCAAATAACGTTTCATCCATTTTATTCATATCTTACTCCATTTCTAAACATTACTATTATTATAGCCTAAAACTGAAGTAAAAAAAAGGATGGCTATGCCATCCTTTCATTCTATTTTCTTAATATTTTTTCTACTTTTGGTGCTCTAAGTCTATGTGCCTCAGGTAAGTTAGATCCTACTAAAGGTCTTACGTAGTTTATAAACTCTTGTGTTACACCATTTTGTTCTTCATTGATGAAGTCCATTGACATATGTTTAGTCTTCGCAGCAATCATCTCAAGTGGTACTAATTTGTAATCTACAGCATAGTCACCAACTCTTTTAATTACGATTGAACCATCTACATTATCCCAAATTGCAAAGTGAGCAGCTTTTTCACCAACTTCTCTAGCTTCTCTTTGGTCAACATCAGAAACACAACCTAAGAATGATCTTTGTAAGTATCCAAAAGTATCACTTCTTACACGGCCAATGTTTAATTTCTCTTTAACTTCTTTAACCAGTAAATCACCTAATGCACCAGTACCTGATAATTGAACATTACCATGCATGTCTTTTTCAACTGTGTCCATTAATTTAGTAATTACTGCATTTCCTTCAGCATCTTGAATACCTTCAGATACAGCAACGATACAACGACCAAACTTCTCATAAGTCGCTTTAACATCAGCTAAGAATTTGTCCATATCAAATGCTATTTCTGGTACGTAGATTAGATGTGGACCATCATCTGGATATTTCTTCCCTAAGATAGAAGCAGCAGTTAAGAAACCAGCATGTCTACCCATTACAACACCAATGTATACACCAGCTAATGCTCTGTTGTCTAAGTTAACACCAGCAAATGCTTGAGCAACAAATCTAGCAGCTGAACCAAAACCTGGTGTATGATCATTTTCTACTAAATCGTTATCAATTGTCTTAGGAATATGAATTGCTCTAAACTCATAGTTAGCTTTTTTAGCTTCGTCATTTACAATTCTTACAGTATCACTTGAATCATTTCCACCGATATAGAAGAAGTATCTGATATCATGTACTTTCATTACATCAAATAATCTTCTGCAATAATCTTCGTCTGGCTTAATTCTTGTAGAACATAACCCTGAAGATGGTGTCATTGCAACTTGCTCTAAGTTGTGAGTTGTTTCTCTAGTTAAGTCAACAAACTCTTCATTCATAATACCTTCCACACCATTAACAGCACCATAAACAGCTGTTACTTGTGGGAATTTTCTACTTTCTAAAACAGCACCTACCATAGATTGGTTAATTACTGCAGTTGGTCCACCACCTTGTGCGACCAATACTTTACCTCTTAATTCCATAAGAATCCTCCAATGTATATAATTTATTTTTTGATTTACGTTAGAGGGACGCAAGTCGTCCCTATAGTGTTTTCTGTACCCACTATAGATTATATAAAGATTTGTACTTGTTTGTCAAATATTCTACGTAATATTTACTGTCGAAACGTTTTCCTGTTGCAGCAACTATAATTTCTTCAGGAGTTTTGAGTGATCCGTATTGATGAATATGTTTATGCAACCATTCATTAACATTTTTATAGTTCCCTTTTTCAAGATCTCCATCGAAATCAACTGCTTCTTTTAAGTAGTGAGCAAACTGAGAACCATATGCACTTCCTATTGAATAAGTTGGGAAATATCCAAATAAACCAAATGACCAATGAACATCTTGAAGTATACCCAATTCATCATTAGGTACATCTAATCCTAAATACTCTTTGTACTTGGCATTCCATAAACTTGGTAATTCATCTACTGTTACTTCATCTGTCATGATTGCTTTCTCAATTTCATATCTGATAATAATATGTAGAGAGTAAGTTAACTCATCTGCTTCCACTCTGATAAAAGAGTTTTCTACCCTATTAATACCAGCGTAGAAATCATCTACAGTGACATCTTTTAGTTCTTCAGGGAAGTAAGATACTAAAGTCGGATAATAATGTGTCCAGAAGGCTTTAGATCTACAGATAATATTCTCATACATTCTTGATTGAGACTCATGAATACCTGATGATACACCAGTATCTAATCCGGTAAACTCTAACTTTTCATCTATCTTCTGTTCATAAATCGCATGGCCACCTTCATGAGCTGCTGAGAACAGTGACGATGTCATAAGATTTTCAAAATATCTTACTGTTAATCTTACATCATTGATATTCATTCCATTTGTAAATGGATGAACACTTTCTTTAACTTCACCAGCATCATAATCAAATCCCAAATCGCCCATTAACTTAATACAGAACTCTTTTTGTTTATCTACAGGGAATGACTCCGTTAAAAATGATGTGTTGTACGGTAACTCAGTTTCTGTAATTGCTTTTACCAATGGGACGATATGTTTCTTTAAGTTATCAAAGTATTCATCTAGTATTTCTACAGTCATACCTTCTTCATAGT
>JABXKX010000519.1 GCA_013619035.1 Peptostreptococcaceae bacterium | reverse complement strand
AGTATAATTCAAAATCATCTAAATCAGGGAAACTCAATTCCAAAGTATCTGCTTCAATAACATAATTCATCACTTGTTCTTCATCTTCAACAATTAGAATTATTTGAGTTTCATCAGCCTTATACTCCACTGTATTACCAGCAAATGAGCAAGTTCCATCTTCTTCAAATGTAATCATTTGGCCAGATGATTCATCAAACCAAGAGCCTATTAATGGATCTTCTTCCGAACAACCAACCATAAATAATGCAAAAACAAATACCAATATTAATATTTTTTTCATGTGTCCCCCTCCAATACGTATTAATCTATTATATCATAAGGACGAGAAACAAACTATTTTATCTTTGAATAAGCAACAGCAATTTGTCCACCTACTTTTGCATTATTAAATACCAATGCAATATTCGTATCCAAACTGCTTCCTTTAGTCACCTCTTTAATACGACCTAATAAAAAAGGCGTGATATCTTTTCCTTTAATATTTTGATCGTCACAAGCTTTTAGAGATTCTTTAATTGCGGTTGTAATAACATGTTCATCCATCGCTTGCGCTTCAGGTACTGGATTGGCTATAACAATACCACCTTTAAGATTCATATCCCATTTAGCTGCCATTGTTTTAGCTGTACTCATGGCATCATCTAGTTTATACAATACTTCAAAGCCACTTTCTCTTGTATAGAATGCAGGAAAATCTTTTGTCTGATATCCGAGTACAGGTACACCTTGCGTCTCTAAGTACTCAAGAGTTAATCCTATATCCAAAATAGATTTTACGCCTGCACAAACAACTGCTACATCTGTCTTTGCAAGTTCTTGTAAATCTGCTGAGATATCAAAACTTTCACTTGCTCCTCTGTGAACACCACCAATACCACCAGTTACAAATACTTTGATACCAGCCATTTCAGCAATAATCATAGTTGTTGCAACCGTTGTTGCACCATGAAGTCCTTGAGCAACGATATACGGTAAATCACGACGACTCGCCTTTAAGATATCACTAGATTGTCCAAAGAACTCTAATTCTTCCGATGTCAGACCAACTTTTAATTTACCATCTATTACAGCAATCGTTGCTGGAATTGCACCTTGCGCTCTAACAATATCCTCAACTTTTCTAGCGGTTTCCACATTTTGAGGGTAAGGCATACCATGAGAAATAATTGTTGATTCCAATGCAACTACGGGTTGATTGTTCTCTAATGCCTTTTTAACTTCCTCATTGATATCTAAGTATTGTTTCATTTATGCCTCCAATAATCTTTCATTTATACTTTCACTGACTGTAGTTTTACTTTCAACTGTGAATTTTGCCATTTTCAAACCATATTCTACTGACTTTGAAAAGTCGTGTTCATTTACAAATCCATAAACCAAACCTGCTACAAAAGCATCACCAGCACCGGTTACATTTTCTATTGTTGCTGGAACAGCATCTTTTTTATAAAGTTTTTTATCATAATACGTCACACCATCTGAACCTTCAGTTACAACTACATGTTGTACACCTTGTTTGATGACATCTGTCATCATCTCTTCAATGTGATCTCCTGCGCTGAGTTCGCTTAATTCATAAACATTTGGTGTGATACAATAAGCAGTTTTTAAAGACGGTTTTATTTTTTTTGCTTTTATTGTAGATACCGGATCAATAAACAATTTGTCCCCAAAATGCTCTGATAGGTATGTAAGCACTGAAGCCGATACATTACAATCAACAACAACTGCTTTAGCGTTATCAAAATAATGATGATAATCCATAATCATTTCTTTTGTTAATCGTTCTACAATTTGCATATCAGAAACAGCAACATCTAATTCACCAATTTGATTGAGTATTTGCATATAAACGGATGTACGTTCACTGATATACTTTTTACTTAAAGACATATCGATCCCGACCGACTCACAATATTTGGTCATACGATCACCATAATAATCATCACCAATTGCAGTGATTAATTTTACAGATAAACCTAGACGTACCAGATTTTCTGCAATATTTCTGCCAACACCGCCAAAAGTTGTGCTGATTACACCAGGATTTGAATCATAACGTGATACCTGATGATCCACATGCCCGGTTAAATCTATATTTGCCCCACCGACTACAATGATATCTCCAATGCCTTCTGTGAGTACATATCCTTTACCTTTAATGAATCCTTTTTTTATTAAATTTGATATATGGACCGCAACTGAAGATCTGGTTATATTCAGCTCCTTGGCCAAGTCGTTTTGTGAGATCATAGGATTTTTTCTAATCCAATCCAATATCTCTCTTTCTCTATATGTCATAGACGCTCCTTAACTTATGCTTATATAACTAACATATGTTTATATTAGCATAATCGCAAAAAAAAAGAAAGGTTAAACCCTTCAATTTTTATCTAATTCAACTAACACACATGCATGGAAAACAACTTCTAATCCGTTGCTCTCAGCATAATCAATAACTTCTTCATTAAATGCGCCTGGCTGGAACCATATATACTTAATACCCATTTCAATCGCATCTTTTACAACCGCCATGGCTCTTTTTGGTGATACAACCACATTTACACAATCTACTGGTTCTGTAACTTCTTTTAATGATGGAATAGTTTGAATCCCTTCAACTTCTTCATAAACAGGATTAACAGGAATCACATGATAACCGAATTTTGAGAGTTTATTAAAGATTTTATTACCAAACTTTTCTGGACTTGGATGTGCTCCAACAACTACCCAGTTTTTCTTTTCCAACATACTTGCAATTATTTTTTCCATATAACCTCCTAACCCCCTATATAAGGGCAACTTAATTGTAACTAAATGTTTATTTTATTACAATACCCAACGTAGGATTTATTATGCTAATTAATGCAAAACAGAAGGATTCGTGGTAAAATAATATGATAATAAATACGTAAAGAGGAGGATTCTCTTGAATCATAAAGCTGTTATATTAGGAGCCAATTACTATATTGGATTAAGTGTTATTAGAGGTCTCGGAAGAAACAATATTTCTGTTGTTGCTGTCGACTATCAAGAAGAAGGTACATATGGCTTTCATTCTAAATATGTCTCAGAGAAACTCATCGCACCACACTACCGAAAAAATACAAAAGAATATATTCAATTTTTAATAGATTATGCTAAATCTCAAGATCATAAACCCGTTCTTTTTCCATGTGCAGATCCATATGTAGAAGTGGTGGATGCTCATTTAGATGAACTAAAAAAATATTATTTAATCAATCAAGAAAAACAAGGTCTATTTACCGATCTTATGGATAAGAATACTTTACACGATATTGCTGTTGAACATGGTGTAAACGTGCCTGAAACCATTCGTATTGACGAAGAAGATTTTCTAGTTAAAGTTCAAAAGTTAGCTGGTTATCCTTGTATCGTTAAACCATCGGATTCTCCAGCATTTGTTGAGGTCTTCAGAAAGAAGATGTTTAAAGTCAATAATGTATCTGAGTTACAAGAAGCAATTAAAAAAGCGAAGGCACATCATTTAGAAGTTTTTGTTCAACGTATTATTCCTGGGTTTGATGATCATATGTATACATTTGATTGTTATTTGAATCAGGACTCAAAAGTAACACATTATATGACTTGTAATAAGAACCGTCAATATCCTATCAATTTTGGTGCTTCAGTATATACCAAACAACTTCATGTACCCGAATTATATACCATTGGTGCACCGTTTTTAGAAGCTGTTGGATTTAAAGGATTTGCTGAAATAGAGTTCAAAAAAGATGCTGATACTGGTCAATATTATTTAATTGAAATCAACGTAAGAACAACAAATCTAAATGCACTACTAGAAAAGGTGGGGTTGAACTTCCCTTATATTGCATATAGAGAATTAATTGGACAACCAGTGGAAAATAAATTTATAGAATACTCAACTCATCGTACTTTTGTTTATGCATTTGAAGATGTTTTGGCCATAAGAGGGTATATCAAAACAAAACAGTTAACACGATGGTCTGTATTCAAATCATTCTTCAGAAAAAAAGCTTATGCCATTTGGGCACTAGATGATACAAAACCTTATTTCAATTATATGGGTCAATTATTTAGTAAAGTACTTAATAAACTGAAAAGGAAGTGATCATATGAACCTTGAAACACTTTTATCAACACTAGATATTATAGAAAAAAAGAATGCTCAACCTTTGACAGTCGACAGTATTCAGTATCATTCTAAAAAAGTGACACCAGCTTCATTATTTGTATGTGTCAAAGGGTACCAAACAGATGGTCATAACTATTTAGAAGATGCTATGAATAGTGGTGCTGTTGCTGCAATCGTAGAAGATTTTAGAGACTTAGATATACCACAATATAAAGTAAAAGATAGTCGTTTGGCTTTGGCTTTATTAGCAGATAAATTTTACAATCACCCTTCTAGTCATTTAAAGATGATTGGCATTACGGCAACTAATGGCAAAACAACCACTTCGTTTATGATGAACTCTATATTAGAAGCACATCAAATAAAAACAGGTCTCATTGGTACTGTTGTGGTTAAAATCGATGATGAACAAGAAGCTGCTATTTTAACAACGCCTGAATCACTTGACTTACATGGGTATTTTTCAAAAATGTTGGAAAAGCATGTCACACATGCAACTATGGAAGTATCTTCTTCTGCATTAGAACTTAAACGTGTAGGCGGGGTAGACTTTGATATTGTAACGCTTAATAATATCAGTCGCGAACACATTGATAACCATGGTTCTTTTGAAGCCTATTATAATTTCAAAGCAGGTTTGATTAGAAATGCCAAACCAGAAGCGACTGCAATACTTAATCTTGATGATGAAATGAGTGCCAGATTGGTTCATGAAACAAAAGCACAAACGATTACGTATGGTGTTAATGATACCTCAGGAAATGTTTGGATTACAGATTTAGATTTATCAACTGGACGTGCGAGATTTACAGTACACTCTAATTTAAACTATACGCCATTTAAAATTGAATTGTCTATTCCTGGATACCACTGTGTATATAACTCTCTAGTTGCTATTACAACTGCAATGGTTTTAGGAATACCTGCTGAAATCATTCAAAAAGGCATTAAAGATTTTATGGGTATTGAAAGACGATTTGAATTCATATTTGAAGACAATTATAAAATTATAGATGATCACTTTGCCAATGCTGGTAATATTAATGTGACACTTGAAACACTCGATTTTATGACCTATAAAGATTTCCATTTAGTTTACGCCATTCGAGGAAGTCGTGGTGTCACAGTTAATAAAGAAAATGCAGAAACTATTGTTAAATGGTCGAAAAAATTAGGTTTAACAGAAATTATTGCAACAAAATCTATTGGTCATGTTATTTGGAAAGATGAAGTGACAGAAGATGAATTAAATATTTTCTTAGAAATCATGTCAGAAGCCAATATAAAAGTACATCTCTATGATCAACTTGAAGATGCTATTTCGCATGCTTTAACAGAAGTATCAGATGATGATGTTTTATTGTTAGCTGGCTGTCAAGGTATGGATTATGGCTGCAATATAGCACTCAATCAATTAGAAAAATTAAGACCTGATATTTCACGTGAAACATTAAGAAAACCTCTTAAATATCGTGTGGCGGGTCTTTTAGAAGGTGAATAAATGAATGATAAAATATTAGGTATAATCGGTGGCATGGGACCAGAAGCAACCGTCAGTTTTTACAAGCGTATCATCAGACAAACTGAGGTATCCTGCGATCAAGACCATTACCGTGTGATTATTGACAGTAATGCAAAGATTCCAGATCGAACTTCTGCTATATTAAATGGCACTGAATCACCTCTACCTGCACTTATTGAAACAGCAAACAATCTAGAAAAATTAGATGTGGTTGTAGCAGGTATTCCTTGTATCACAGCTCATTATTACATAGATGAACTCAGAAGGCATACCAATATAACAATAGTAAGTGCTATTGAATCTATATATCACAAACTACAAAGTGAATACTCAGAATGTAAAAAGGTTGGCATCTTGGCGACATCAGGCACTGTAAAAACGCAACTATTTAATCAACAACTTAAAGATATTGAGATTATTTATCCAACATCTGATAGCCAAGATAAAAAAGTCATGGCTGCTATATATGGTGAAAAGGGTATAAAAAATGTGGGAGTGACTCAAAGAAGTTTAAATCTTTTAATTGCAGCTGGCAATGAATTGATTGAACGTGGTGCTGAAGTTATTATTGCAGGATGTACAGAGATTGGTGTGATACTGAATCAAGATCATGTCAACTGTCCATTTATAGATCCGATGGATGTACTAGCTGAATATATGATAAAAGACGAGTAAATCTCGTCTTTTTTTTAAATATAATACATATAATCATGTGATTTTGATTCAAATGTTTTGACAATGTCAGAGAGTGTCATCTCAGAAAGGAAGCTTTCTATATGATTATCAAGTTTTTCCCAAATCATTTCTTCAAGACATGTTTCTAAAACATCTTTATTATCCTCTAACTTAAAAGAACTCCGCCCTTCAACTGTAAATAATATGTCACCAACGGATATTTTATCAGCAGGTTTTTCAAGCGTATAGCCACCAGATGGACCTTTGGTCCCACTGATTAATTTTGATTTTTTTAAACTCGAAAAAATTTGTTCCAAATAACGTACTGATAAATCTTGATTCTTAGCAATTTCTTTAACCGATAATCGTTTATCTGCATGTAATGCCAATTCAACCATCGCTTTAAGTGCACATCTTCCTCGTGCTGTAACTTTCATAAATACCTCTATGTCTTTATTTTATATTTGGTTTGACAGCCTTTACAAGTTAATACAATTGTACCTTTATCTTTTGGTACCCTCATTTTTGTTTCACATTTTTTACACGTAAATAGCTTAAAATCGATATGTTCTAATAGTCTTGTTTTATCAAAACCAACAATGATATCACCGTCTATATAAAATGATGGAACGCCTTGCATTTTATACTGCGCCATTTCACTTTGTGCAGCTTTATCAATTGAGACATCTTTAATAATATATTTAAACCCATTGGCATTAAGGAACTCCTTAGCAGTATGGCAATGCGGTCAAGTTGGACTCGAGTACATAATAATTTCTTTCATAACTCACCTCTTTTTATAATGATTCACCTGATCGATAGGTCGAAAACCTAACGACTCATATAATCTACCAGCATTGGGATTATCATATTGTAAATAGACTGTATCATGTGTTTCAAACATCTCATTTATAAGAGCTTTCAAACATAACGTCGCGTAGCCTTGATGCTGATGATTCAGTTCTGTTGCAACACCTACAATCAAACAGCCAAAATCACTTTGAGCAACAGATACTAATTTGTCTGCTTTTATCAGATAACCAATGCCCCTATGAGATAACAGTTTTTCTTTCATATAAGATAGTTTAGGATAACCTGTAAAGAGTTCACTGTAAAGTTCTTCAATAGCTTCTAAATCCACAACATCAACTCGTTCTGTTTTAGAAAAATCCATTGTAAAATGATATCTGATTTTATCCAGCGCACAAATTATTGCACCTTCATAATCAAGCTCTAAGTTCAGACCTTGACACATCGATCGAGGTCCAATCAGTTTTTTAAACTCTAACTCGCTAATAAGTTCGTTGAATAATTCAAGAGAAGCTTTTCCATAATTAATGAATTGAAGATTCCCAGAGGTTCTATGAAATAAAATACCTTTCTGATCTTCAATGTAAATGTCTTTATAAGTTTCTCTACCTCTTATCAAACTGAGTGCAATAAAATAATTTCTTGCAATGTCTCTTTCAACAAATGTCCATATGGCTTCCCAATCAGATGCTGTCGCTTTTCTAATCATATGACCCCTCTATTAGTATATCATAATAATCCCATATAAATAAAACAGGTTATTTCCTTATAAGGTTCCCAGATTAACCTTTTTTATTCTCGCACTCTCCAAAAACTCTACTACATTATAAGCATCTTCAGATTCGATAAATTGTTCTATATTACATAAAGCCTCCTTAAACCGTTTGATCTCATTTAAAACAGGATCTTTATTATCTAATATCAACTCTGACCATAACTGCGCATTGATATCACTCACTCGGGTTATATCTTTAAAACTGCCTGCAACACAGTGTTTGGTATTATCAAATCGATCACAACTCATAAAAACAGTAGACAGTATATGAGGCATATGACTGGTGTAAGCGATAATATCATCATGTGATTTGGCATCCATTACTTCGATGCGTTTACACCCTAATCTATTTATAATCTTTTCTAATGTCTTAACACATCCATAAGGTGTGTTTTCTTCGACAACCAATAAGTAGTTGGCATTTCTAAATATATCTTCACTCGAAACTGCAAACCCTCGGCCTTCTCTACCCGCCATAGGATGACCACCAATAAAATATACATCTTCACGAATGAAGTTTCGGATTTCATCCATTATGGCAACTTTGAGTCCAACTACATCAGTTACTATTGCACCTGATTTAAAATGAGTTTGTTCTTCTCTAATAAACTCTATTGCAGCTTCAGGATAGAGACAGACAAAAACAATATCCGATTCTTTAAGATGGTCAAGTGAAAAACTTTCATTTTTAATAAGACCGGTATCATAACAAGTCTTCATAATTTCTTCGTCTCTATCTAAACCGTAAATGGTATCAAATTGAGTTTGCAAACCTTTTAAGATAGAACCTCCAATGAGTCCTAAACCAACGATTAATACCTTCTTCATCATAACCTCCCAAAAAAAATCTATTAAAAAAAGGACCTATAGGTCCTTTTGAGGAATCAACCTTATAGAAAATGTATACATGAAATTAACTAGCGCATGAGCCCCAGTAATAATAATATGT
>JABXKX010000164.1 GCA_013619035.1 Peptostreptococcaceae bacterium | reverse complement strand
TCTTTTAACGAGAATATAAGTTTCGCCTAATAGATTTAACTCATGATGTTCATCATCAACTAATTGTGATTGATCAAGAGCTTTCCCTAGTTCGCTTTCTCTATTTTCAATAACTATCATGTCATCTTTTATGAAAAAAACCTTGTTTTCATAGTTAATCCCTATGATGCTAGGTTTATCTTGGTTGCTCTCTATTAAAAAGTTTTCAACCTCTTTAATACTTAAGTCGATTGCTAAAACGCCGAAGATCTCATCATTTCTTTTAAGTGTTTTTGAAACCGTTACATCATATTCTCCAGTGTCAGGATTCACATATGGCTCTGTTAAAACAAATTCATCTGGCATGGCCATAGATTCGAGGTACCACGGTCTTGTCCTAGGATCATAATCAAATCGTTTCTCTTCAGTTGAATCAACACCAATCACAGGTTTGCTCACTGTAAAAGAACCGTCATCACGTCCAACATAGGCATAATACAGCTTATTATGGGCTTGAATATAATCATGTAAGATTTTTATGATTGCTTGTTCTTCTGGTGCATCGCTGACAATATAGCCATCCTTTTTCATCGTCAGCAAGTTTGTATAGTGTTCACTTTCAACATATAATGCTTCATTGGTCATAAGAAAATCCAAATCACTTTCAGCCTCTTCTACAAACCCGTCCATAAAAAGTGCCAATTGGTTTAATTGTTGTTCAAATTCTTCGGTTTGATCTTGAACAAATCTTGTTTTAATTGAAGGTATTAAAATGAATGCCAATAGGAGTAGTGCAGTGATGAGAAAAAGGCTATTTATTATGGTCAATTTATACCGAATCTTCATACATTACGCCCCCTCCATCAAAGAGAAATCATTGGACTCAATTAATGCCGCCGCAGCTTCAAATTCATAATCATTCACGTATGCTTTTACTTGTTCAAAGGTTTTAGCATCTTTACTCGGCATATCAAAGACAATCAATTGGTTGCATATTTCACTTGCTTCTCCATCATAATTATCTAAAAGCTCAATGAGTTGGTTAATTAATTCATTCACTTTCATGTGATCATATAATAGTTTTTCACCTTTCTGATCCTCAATAACGACAGTTCTTATGATTTTTTCAAACGTATCTTCAAGAGCTGAACTTAAAACCTCTTTAAATTTAGAAATTTCCTTGTTAGTACTTAATCCTAACTCAATTTCTCGAGAAATTTTTTCCACACCAACTGCACCAATATTACCAGAAACACCTTTTAAACTATGTGCTTGTCGAATGCGTTCATCCCTTGTTTTTGTCTCATCGAAAATCAAGAGTTTTTCCCACTGATATTCATGGCTAAACTTAAGTATCAGATCACAATAGAGTCTTATATTGCCACCTACACGGTCCAATGCCTTTTCTACGGCCATATTGTCTAAGCCTATAATTAAGTCTTCTTTTGTTACTGAAGCCTCTTTTTCGAATACAACTTTATCATTGCGTATTCTTTCAGCAGGTTTAATCCATTTTGCCAGTATTTTAAATAAATCTACTTTGTCTATAGGTTTGGTTATGTAATCGTTCATACCATATTCAAACACTCGCTCTTTGGTACCTAACATCGCATCTGCACTTAAGGCAATAATTGCAATATCTGATATTTCCAACTCATCTCTTACACGTCTTGACGCTGAGTAACCATCTAATACTGGCATTTGTAAATCCATTAAAACAAGGTCATAAGTATTGTGTTTTAGTTTTTCAATGCCTTCTAATCCATTGTTTGCTAAGTCTACAAAAAAGCCTTCAAGTTCTAATAACTCTCTTGCTACTTGTTGATTAATATCATTGTCTTCTACCAATAATATTTTGGCGCCACGAACCAGATCAAATCCCTCTGGCAAGTCCGTACATAATTGATTCGCGTGAATTGAAATGGTCTCCATTGCATATTCTTCTATCGCAGCATTATAGAGCTGTGATCTGCTAACAGGTTTAATCAATACCTGTTCAATACCTTCTGCCATTGCATCTACTAAGACTTCTTCTTTGGAATACGCAGTTACAATAATTATTTTAGGTAAAGGTGTAATACCTTTTTCAATGATTTGATGCCAAGTTTCTACACCATTCAAGCCATCCATCTTCCAATCCATAAAAACAAGGTCAATGGGTTGATTGTTTAAAATCCCAGCAATGATTATCTCTATTGCTTTTTCACCAGAATCAGTATCTAAAACATCAAAACCAAAATCTCTCACATAATCACAAATGACTTCTCTAGCGGTCGCATTATCATCCACAACCAAACACATCTTATTTTTTAGAATTGAAACCTCATCATATAAAGAATCAGAGTTCTTTTCACTGTGATTAAAAACAGCTGTGAATGTGAATGTACTGCCTTTATCCACTTCACTTTTTACCCAGACTTCTCCTGACATCATTTCGACAAGTTTTTTAGAAATGGTTAATCCTAAACCGGTACCACCGTATTTTCTAGTGGTTGATTGATCCGCTTGTGAGAATGCTTTGAATAAATTATCTTGTTGTATTTGTGTCATACCTATACCACTGTCTTTAACAGTGAACTTTATTTTCAGATTTTCATTTGTGTCTTCTAGGATCATGACTTCAATGATGATTTCACCTTGATTTGTAAATTTTATGGCATTGTTCACAAGGTTAAGTAAAATCTGTCCCAATCTTAACGGATCGCCAATAACCCATTCAGGTATTTTACTGTCTTTTATAATAATGAATTCTAAATTCTTGTTAAATGCTTTTAAACCTACTACATTCGATAAATTTTCTAAAACCTCATCTAGTTTAAATTCAATTCTTTCAATAGACATTTTACCAGCTTCAATTTTAGAAAAATCAAGTATATCATTGATGATTCCCAATAGATTTTTAGCTGCATTGCCTATTTTAGAAACATAATCACGTTGTTTGATATTTAAACCTGTACGCTCCAATAAGCCATTTAAACCAATCACCGCATTCATTGGTGTTCTTATTTCATGAGACATGTTAGCAAGGAAATCTGATTTTGCTTGAGTGGCTTCCTCTGCAAGGGTGCGTGCCCTTTCTAAACGATCCAAATGTTTTGCATTTTCTATCGCAATAGCTGCTTGAGTTGCAAAAGCAGTCCCTATATCAGCCATGGATTCTTGATAAAACCCTATGTCATCAGAATCTAAAGATAAAGAACCAATCACAATATCTTGATATATCAAAGGGAAACTCATCCATGATCTTACATGAGTATTTTCATTGAATTTTACAAAATCTTTATTCACTCGAATATCATCATAAATAACATGTGTTTTTTTGTGAATGACATCATAATTGATAGACCCTTCTACAACAGGGAAACGAAGTCCAACCACTTGACTGGCATCATCAAATCCTAAACAATGAATAATTTCCAAAGAACCGTCATAATACGCCATAATAGAAGCACTATTAAACGGAATGACATTAAACATATTTTTAAGAACTGCTTCAAGGACATCACTTAATGAATGATAGTTGCTTAATGCCAACATCGTATCAAAAAGCATTTTTGTTTGATTCAATGATTCTTCTAAAGCCAACATGGCCTCTTTCTTTTCTGTAATGTCTAAAGAGTATTCAATCATCTGACTCACTTGATTAAATTTGTCTAAAATAGGATAACCATGAACCTCAACGTATCGTTCATTACCTTCTACATCATAATGAGTGTGTTCAAGGACAACAGGTTGTTTTGTTTCTTTAACGATTGTTAATGGACAAGGATCCTTCTCACCAGCACAAGGTTCATTCTCTTTGTGGGTTAAATTATGACAAGTTGTGATTGGCTCAGTAGCACTATTGGCTGCTGCATTATTATATAAAAGTATCTGATAGGTGGACGCGTCAATTACATAAAATGGATGTGTTAATGCATTGATTGCAACTTCAAATTTTTCATTGGTTGTTGCCAATGCATTGGTTCGTTCATCAATCTTTTTTTCAAGTAATTCATGACTTTTGGATAACATGACGTTTACTTTTAAACCCATAACCACACTAAAAATAACACTAATACTTACTATTATTGCCGAAGCAAAAACAGCAACTATCAAACGACTCCGAACTATATAATATGTGGCTAATGCATCATCTTTATCAATTTCTGTAGCTAGACCAAAATTATAAGTATCATTCCATTCCCAAGCACCAAAAACTTCAACCCCTCTATAGTCCATATAACCAGATATATTAACACCATCATGACCTGCTATGGCGTCTTTGGCCATAAAAGTCAATTCATTTTGGCTGCCATCATAAGGCATTTCAGGTGTTAGCTTCCTGCCTGGATTGATTAAAGAAATATTGAGAATGCTTTTATCAGCTGCCTCTAAAAGACCTATCTCTCGTAACTCATCTTCAAATCGACTCATTGTAAACAGCAACGCATCACTATTAAAAGCGTATGTTTCACCGCTATTTCCGATAAGGCTTGAATTTACTAATCTAGAAAACTCATTTCCAATATGTTCTTCTAAAATCAAAACACCAACATTTACATCATCAGCAATAATGGGTACCAGATATAGAATCTGATCCAGTTCCTCATTAATAGGCGTCAAAAAAACAACCTGTCCATCTAATACGTTTTGGATAGATTCAGCATACTTTGTATCTAAAACGATCTCTCCTTGATCACTATTAGAAAATAACATCTTGGCATTATGATCTAAAATGGTTATATTTTTTGTTAATAAATCACGTTCTTTTTCGATTAAAAACGACGTGATTAGAGTTACGTCGTTGGTTGAAACAACATCAACAAAAGGATCATAATTTGATACCTCTTCTAACTCCACTAAATTTTTTTCAATATGTAAATTAAGACCTTCTGAAGTTGCCATCAAAACAGAATCTAATGATTCCTTAACATCCTCTAACGTATGATGTTTAATGTTCTGTAACGCCAAAATTGCAATGCTAGTTGAGACAATCAAACAGACCAATAAAATAAGTGCACTTAGCCGAATAACCCTTTTTCTATGTTTCTCTACCATAACGACCTCCTAATATAACTTATATATCCTTTTATAACAAAGTTCTATCACAAAACGACTAAGTTTTTACAATTTTCTGGCAATTCTTCGAATTGTATATAAAACATCGTCAAAACAAGCTATAATCGGCCTTTAGTGCACTAAAAGAGTGTCTTTTAATACAAATGACTTACAAAAAAATATAAGCAAAAAATCACCTTTGACTTTTAATCAAAGGTGATTTTCTTATATTATATGTTTAATCATCTGAAAGATACCACTTACTATCCCACGTTTTGGGATAACCTAAGTCATGATAAATCAAATATCGAATGAGCTGACCTTGATGCATATACTCATGGTTGATCATATCAAACAAGATTTCTTCTTGATCAACAGTGAGTTCACATGACATTAGAACTTTTAACAACTTCTGATGTGACTCCTTCATATAGGTCTTCATTTTAGGGTAATCATACAATTCCTCAAAAGGTATTGAAACTTTCCAAGCAAAAGTTTTATTTTCTGAAAAACACTCAATCATACTGACTCGTCCAGTAATTATACATCTTAAATGTTGTGCAACTGTATTGGATGATTCTTTAACCATTTGACTGTATAGATTTTCAGGTATGATAAAATCCATAAAATCATCATATTGCTTCATAATTTCTTCAATTTTTTTTGCTAATAAATTATTCATACACACCCTCATTTCACTTATAATTCTGCCGCCCAAATGTTACTAGTTTGAACATGTTGAGTATCACCTAATAATCCGACCAACGGTTTGAACACTGATTAAGTCCAGTAAATACTTAATCGTATTAAAATAAGTTTCTATTTTATTGATAACCTTTATTCTTTCTTTTAATCACAATTTATTCCAAATCATTCACGAGATTAAACGAAATTTAACACCAAAAGCACATAATAGCTGATTGGATTCTATAACATGACCCATTACATTATGGAAGATTTCAAATAAAAAACGAGATATCAAATGATATCTCGTCATAGTTTATGCTTTTATTGCCCAACGCATTTTAGTAGATTTTGCACGACTGTTATTAAAACACTCTTCTTTTGATGGTCTAATAATCTCTGGAGCAATTTCTTTATAAACACCTGCACGTAGTAGACGTTTAAAAGATTTTTTGACCAATCGATCTTCTCCTGAATGGAAAGATAGAATTGCTACACGTCCACCTGGAGCAAGTGCATCTGGTAACTTTTCCAAAAACTCATATAAAACTTCAAATTCATCATTCACATCAATTCTTAAAGCTTGGAAAGATCGTTGACAAGATTTTTTAACCTGCTCAGTTCTTTCTTTTATCGGAATAAATAGAAGTGCTTTTTCGATTATTTCTCGCAGTTGAGAGGTTGTTTCAATTTTTCTCCCCTTCTTAATTTCAGAAAAAATAGCTTGAGCAATTTCTTTTGCATGAGGTTCATCTGCATTTTCTGTCAACATACCCTCTAATTCAGCTTTTGAAATCTTCTTTAATCTTTCGGCTGCAGATATTCCTTTCTTAGGATTCAGTCTTAAATCTAAAGGACCTTCCGTTTTATAAGAGAAACCTCTATCAGGATTATCAATTTGCATTGAAGATACCCCTAAATCCGCTAAAATAAAGTTAAGTGGTCCTGACTCAGGAATCACTTGATCTATATTGGCAAAATTCAATTGTTTAATCGTCACAATTTCTGGACCAAAACCTTTTTTGGCTAGACGTTCTCTTGTACGAGGTAGTTCAATCGGATCGATATCAAGAGCATATAAATGTCCTTTTGATTCAAGACATTTAAGCATCTCCGTTGAATGACCACCATAACCCAGGGTTGCATCTAAACCAACTTGTCCAGGTTTAATTTGTAAGAAATCTAATATTTCGTTTACACATATTGAGATATGCATACCAGCAGGTGTGCTACCCTTTTGAATAACTCTCGCTACAGTATCAGCATACTTCTCAGGTTGATGTTCCTTATATTTATCTTTATAAGTCTTCGGATGTGTGCCACTATATCGAACACGTCGTTTGTATACTTTTTCTTGTTTTTGTTCTTGATCTTGATTATCCATTAATTACCTCACTCATTTTATATGAATTGAAAATGAAAGTCATGTGGATTAACTACAAAGCTCCACCATTACCTCTCCAATTTAATTTATTTATAGTGCTTATACAAGTCATATAATAGCAAATACCATTGATTAATGCAAACGCACACCCAATATTACAAGTTATTCATGTCAGTCTTTTGGTTCTAGTCTATTAGAATAATTGCACTCATCTCATCTGCCTTATTCATGTTCATTTGTTTTCGATTCAACAGCTTTGTTTAATATGTTCAAAAACTCATCTAAAGGTACTTTATGAACTTTTGCTGCACGCTCTACTGTTAATACTCTCGTAATTAATCTACGGACTGAGTATTTCCCAACACGTTTTATCCCAAACGCTTCCATCACATCTGCAATATCACCATACTTTTCCAATATATCAAATACTTTTGTATCTTTTGTAATCATCATTATTTAATCACTCCCAACTTAAAAGATGTTTAATCATTTATTATTTTTCTCAATATAGTTCTTCATATCGGTTAAGTCAGCATATAGAGCTTTCTCAGTAGACTTTTTCATCATGCCACCCATGACTCCCATCATAAGTTTACCTAAGAAAGATTGTGGCAATCCTTCAAAGCCTTGAGTTAAAATACATGCCTCACCTTTTTCTTCAATTTTTACTAATGAAAGGTATATAGAACCGTGACTTTCTGCTTTTGTTTTATAATAAGAATTTACTTCTGACTCTGTTACCCACATTGTTTCTTCTGCTTCTTTACCAAACATTGTACGGGTTTCTTTCCATTTGAGTCCTTTAATCCCATCTGAAGGCTTTTCTAATATTTCTACTTTTTGTATGGCCGATACGAATTCTTGCCAATGTGAATAATCTGTTACCATTTGCCAAACTTCTTCTTTACTTGAGTTAATCTCAATACTTGCTGATGCTTTCATATGTACCTCCATCTATAATGGTTTGTATTTATTGTTTATGACAATAAAATACCCAAACACTAACAGATTAACCACGACGTTGATTCTAAAAGATTCATTTAATAGATTGAATAACATATAAACAACTGGGTAATATTTTTCCAGGAGGTCATATTATGAATAGAATTGTACATTTCGAAATACAAGCAGATGATATTGAACGTGCAAAAGAATTCTATACGAACGTTTTTGGATGGAAAATAGAAAAGTGGGAAGGTGGATTTGATTATTGGTTTATCTTATCTGATGATGATGGAAAATATCCAGATGGTATCAATGGTGGACTTATTCAACGACCAGCTCCAAATCCCGAAGGCATGTTAGGTGCAAATGCTTTTGTCTGCACAATGCAAGTTGATGATTTTGACAACTTATCTGAGAAGATATTAAAAGCTGGTGGGGAAATTACATTACCAAAATACGCATTACCAGGTATGGCATGGCAAGGTTATTTTATCGATACTGAAGGCAATACTTTTGGTTTACATCAACCAGATGAAAATGCAAAATAACAGTGCCCCTTATAATAAAATATATAAAGAGCGGTTAACAGAAAATAACTAATTCCTGTTAACCGCTCTTTGATTATACCTATATTTCATTCAGTAAGTTAAATGTTGTTTTAACAATAAACTTACCTTTAGCATAAGATAACTTTGTTTCACCATGGTGCGCATCAACCAGTCCATTTACAATGGTTAAACCAAGTCCATGCCCACCAGTTTCTCGACTCCTGCTCTCTTCTAACCTGTAAAAAGGTTTTACCAGAGCACTTAAGTCTATCTTATCTATTTCATGGCAAGTGTTTTCTATAC
>JABXKX010000252.1 GCA_013619035.1 Peptostreptococcaceae bacterium | reverse complement strand
ATACTGTGTTAGCAGCTTCATCAATAACAACTGATTCAACATGATCATTTAATGAAGAAGATCCACCTGTTGCAGCTAAAGGATCTTTATCCATATAGAATTCATATGTGAATTTAACATCGCTTACTGTTAATTCTTCACCGTTATGGAATTTAACGCCTTCTTTAAGCTTAAAAGTCCATTGTGTTAAATCTTCACTTACTGTCTTTTCTTCTACAAGTGGTGAATCAATGATCTCACCTGCAGCATTGTCAGTCATTAGACCGAATCCCCATACTAAGTTTTGAATGTTAACGTCGTAAGTTGAGTTCGTCCAACCTGGGTAGAAGTCGCCATTGAAATCTGCAGATGCAGCTACAAATGGTCTCATGTTTAATTCTTCTACTTCATCTTCTACTTCTGTTGCAGGCTCATTAGTATTGTTTGCCTCAGTAACATTGTTTGCTTCAACTGCATTGTTGTTGTTTGCAGAATTGCCACAAGCTACTAGTGAAAACACTAAAAGCATAGCCAACAGTAAAGTAATAACTTTCTTCATAAATACCCTCCCTATAATTTAACTACTTATGATTGTTTATTGTGAATTCAGAAAAAAACATTAATTCTAATTCGCAATATCTAATAGTAATATCTAGACATTGATGTCTTAAAAATTTAAGCGGTTTTTATTCTAAAGTTACAATTACTATTACTTATTGAAAATGTTTTCTTGCTTCATGATTGATTCAACCAATAAAGATTGAATATGCAATTTTCACAATATTCACTTTCAATTCTAACAAAATTTTAACCTTTATAGTATCTAATGTCAAGAGAACTAAACAAATGAGATTGCAATACATACCCCTTGGTTTAACATAATGCAGACCTAACATTATATTGTGTCATTTTCGTAATAAGTTTTACACAGCAGTAATGAGCAATATATAATACCGTTATGTGTAATGAACCACTTGATGGTATCACTTTCAAGTGTTAATACGAGAGTTTTACATCGATATATTCTAAGCAAAATACAGTTGGCACAATTGTCAACTGTTACGTTTTTTTCACATTTTGAATATTTGCATTTCTTACATTTGATGACGGTTTAAGCTCAAGTCTTTCAATAATTATCAGTGTAGGATACTTACATCATAAAGTATCAATAAGTCATTAATCATACGATGTCATGAACTCCTTCCTGTTTATAGTATAAGATTTAAGTTCATTTCTTGTCCCATAATAAAATTCATTAGGAAATAAGTTGTTTGTTATGAAAGCATTATCACCCTTTAACTATTTGGCTTTAATCTTAGTTAAATTAAGAACATAAAATAATATATTTGTTATAACATGTAAATAGAAGCAAAATTATGATATACTTCAAAAGGAAATATTTGAGTTATTACACGCGTCAACCTCCTTCAACTAAAGATAGAAACATTGACTGTCAATCAAGAGATTGTTTACCTCATGATATCAATGATAAGTATACGGGCTTGAAGTCCCAACTATAAATACTTGTATGATTAACTACACATCAATATGCGGCATGTGGTAATCCACCTTCCCCCTAGTACTTTGTAGTTTATCTCTATCCTTATCGTTGTATACAAACTAGGGTGGTTTTAATAAATTATTTTAGACGCGACGAAATGGTGCGTCATGGAGGTAAATATGTATTACAAATTTTCAAAATTAGCGAAAACTATAATAATTATTAATCTAGTATTAACTTTAGCAGTTGGTATTATTCATGGGTATAATATTCATAGGCTTAATGAAAGTAATGAGATAATCAAAGAAGTTATGGAAGAGAAGCAAGTAATTAGACTTACAGCTATACGAATGCTAGAAAGCGATGGAGAAGAATTATTTATTGATAAAGAAATGACTACTTATTTTGGGGTATTTGTGTCTATTTTAACACTATATCTTTTATATAAGTTTTCAAAAAATAATGGATTCTTTTTTGGATTTTTTGCAGCCTTCAGTGGTATGTTTACATCACTTATAGGTGGTCTGCTACTGTTTTATCTTCTCTTTTCTGAAAAAAGTGAAGTAAATGGAAAAAGAGAGAGACATTCAATAAAAAATGAATGGGAAGAGTTTATTCACAAAAAAAGTGATGATAATTAATACTGTTTAGGATAAAGTATAAAACTCGAATTCTTGTTAACTTAAATTTGGTATAAAAATATTATGATTTTAATATTGATACATATAAAAAATGCACTATATACAGGTATATTCAAGATATCCTATATGTAGTGCATTATTTAATTCATTAAACCTATACATTCGGTCAAAAACTGCACGTCAGATATCAATGTATCATCAAGATCGCAGGATTATTTGGATCACACTTTTGTACAGAAAAATACTAAGTACACTAAGTGATTTATTCTCTTCACTTAAAGACGTCCACTTAATATTATTAAACAAAGTCCTGTCACTTTTTGCCCATGTAGTCAGTTTTGACATAGTATTTAAACCATGCTACTGCATCGGTATCAGTTCAATTTGCCTTATTAGTTATCTGGTAAATTTTATTCGAATCCTTTGAAACTTGTTTCAACTGAAACTCTTATCCCATCAATCATTTGTTCTAAAGACATTGTTGCAGGATAAGAAAATGTCAGCCATCTTTCTTGCTCTTCATCAGACATGTCTTTTAACTGATTCAAGCGAGTTTGTGTCACATAACCAGGTTGAGTTGGAAGATGTATAAATCCAGTCATAACATCAGGCTGTTCTAAAAGTATATTAGGTAGCATGTACGTCATATAGTTACATAGATACATACCGGTTGTACTTGTATGAGATATATCAGGCATTACATTTCCTACCGGTAAAGCTGTCGATGTTGAACTAGTAGTTGAACTTACAGATTTATCCGGTGTCTCTATAGGTGTTATCTTACCAAGTGTTGCTGGGATCTCGTTTTCCAATAATGTCATTACGATATTTTTATATGGAAGTGACCCTTTAATATAGTCAGGTCCATCAGCCATAATTTTTTCGTTTTTACTAATCTGCAGTTCTGGATTTTCTGGATCAGCATCAGTTCCTTTCATCCAATTTACTCCATAAGGTTCAACTCTTAATCCGCTTATACCTGCAGCTGTGCCTATACCAATGACAATTTTCGGATTATATTTTTCAATTGCCTCTTCCACTGGTGATAATGCCTTATCCCATTCTACAGGAACAACTAGTGAATGAATAACAGCTGTTTTACTTCCTTCCTCTAAAGTTATCTTTTCACCATCAAGTGCATTTACAACTAATTCAGCATTATTGGTTTGACCTTCTGGGATCCCAGAAAACCATCCGTAACCGACCAAAAGAACTGATACCTCTTCTTTTTTCATTTCCTCAGTACAAGCAGTCATAAATGTTACTACCATAATTACCATGATCATAAGTGTAATACGTTTTTTCATATTAAAATCTCCTTTGTTATATTATCTAGTAATTATAACAAAGGAGATATAAGCTCAGTGTTAAGATTTAGTTGTTAAACGTAACTTTTATAATTGTTCCTTTTGGTTTGTTATCAGTAATAGAAAGGGTTCCATTATGTTTTTTTATTATACCAACAGCTATAGCAAGTCCAAGACCCACTCCACCAAACTCTCTAGAACGTGATTTATCTACACGAACAAATGGATTTATTACATTTTGTTTCATCTCATCGGGTATACCAATTCCTGTATCGAAAATAGTTACAATTGACTGCCCATCTCTTTTCACAACTTTAACTCTTACGGTTCCACTAGTCACATTATACTTAATTGCATTATCAATCAAATTATAAAATGCACGATATAATAAAGGATCGTCACCATTAATAATGGATTCATCTCCACTAAGTGAAAGTGTTATCCCTTTCTTTTCTGCAATCGACAATAAGTCACATACTATCTCGTCTAGCATTGAATATATTTCTACTGGATTATCTAAATTCACTTTATCTAGTTCACTAAATTCCAAAAGATTCGTCGATAACGATGATAACCTCGTAACTTGCTTTTGCAAATCATTTAGAAGCTGCGTATATTCCTCTTCGGTATGGTTCTTTTCCTTATAAAAGACATCAAATTTGGTTTGTAATACAGCTAAAGGAGTACGCAATTCATGTGCAGCATGCGCAGAAAACTTTTTCTGTGCCTCAAAGAATTCTGAAAGCTGTGATGTCATATAATTAAATGATTTTGTCAGCTGGTAAATTTCATCTTTAGCTTCAGGCAATTCAACTTTTTCGGCAAGATTTTTTTCGGTGATATTTAATACATTTTCAGAAAAAATTCTTACTGGTTTTAACATTCTAGCTGAAAGAAAATATATTATTATTCCACCAATTAGAACAATCACCATACTATAAAGTACCGTACTCAAATTAAACATCTGAAATGTAGGTTTTAACAGTTCTTTAGTAGCACTAGAAAGCGTAGCATCAACAATTTCCTTATTCAATACTAACTCAGTTGTTTTAGATGTACCTACAATAACAGCAGCTCTATTCATTTGCTCTCTTCCTGATGTGTTAATAAAAACGGCAAGTACAATACAACAAATTGAAAGTAACATGCAAGTGATAACTGTTATACGTAATCTCAGACTAATTTTATTCATCATTACAATCAATTCCTTCTGTTATAATATAACCAACATTGATTTTATTTTGAATAGGATCATAGCCCAGAGCAACTCGCAGTTTCTTTCGCAATGAAGAAATATGTACTCGAACTGCATTACTAAAACAATCAACTGAACTATCCCACACATGCTCCATTAGTTCTTCCTGACTTATGTAGCTTTCTTTTCTACGCAGTAAATATTCAAGAAGTCCCGCTTCTCGTTTAGTCAGTTTTATTTCCGTATTCTCTACATAACATCTACGAGACGCCGTATCAAAAGATAACTCTGCACAAGATATAACCACATCATTCATAATAATTTCCTGTCTTAATAAACATCGAATACGAGCCTCAAGTTCTGCAAAATGAAAAGGTTTTGTCATATAGTCATTAGCACCTAAATCAAGTCCTCTTATTTTATCTACAATTTGTCCCCTTGCTGTCAAAACTATAACCCTACTTTCCTTGTTTTTCATTCGTAATTCTTTCAATATCTCTAAACCATCAATACCTGGTAAATTCAAATCAAGTATGATTAAGTCATAATTCTCACAAGTAGCAAAGGAAAATCCTTCCTCACCATCAAATGCAGTATCTACCGCATATCCATTTACCTTCAAGCCTTTAGCTATTGATAAACACAAGTCCTTATCATCTTCAATTACTAGTATTTTCACTCGAACCACCTCTTCTTCATAACTTCCAATTTTAGTAGTATACCATAAATATTAATTAATCTGAGTATAAGTACAAATACTCTACTTAAAAATCACCTAAACACATTTTAAACATATCACTACAGTAACTATTCACTCTACCTCTAACACGCTCTCCTCACCTCTGTTTCCAAAGTACTATGATAATTCAACCATTTCTATAAGCGCTGTTACCATTTTTTCATCTTTGAAAACTATCTTTTTCTCCTATATAATAATTTATAATCTTGATAACATGCTCCTGAGTAACGGTTCCGACTCGTATATCTTCTATCATGCACTTTATTTTATCCATCAGATTCTTTGTCATTATTTCTTCTATGATCAGTTCATCAAATAAACTTTTGATTGTTCTGAGCTGCTCTATTGGTTGTCTGAACATTTCAATGTCATCTGTGCTGTCTTCACAATCTCATATTGCCAAGAGTACATACTGTCTTCACCCAAGCTCATAAATTTCACTTTATCAACTATAACTCGTCCATCTTCGATTCGTACAAATTCTGCAAACGGATCAGAATTTATACTTCTTAAACTACATATTTTCAAAAACTCTTCAATCGAGTAACTATTTTTCTGCAGCACCGATAACACACGTTCATAAAACCCCTTTTTTGTTAAATCAACTGAGCTACAGGATCTGTTATTCTCAATGTCATAGCTATTTATTTGATTCCAAATCTCATCAATACTTCTTTGTCTCTTAATTAAGCTATTTATTGTCAGGTCTCCAGTACTGAACAACTTTTCTAGCAAGGTATGATGTTCTACTGGAATCCATTTAAGATTGGGTAGCATATTTACCAACCACTTATCATGTGGTATATACTCGCAATTCGCTATATACAACGATTTTAATATGCTTTTGGCTGCTTCGTTCAGCATCATGTGACCCTGAATTGCATCTTCTCTATAAATCCAGATATCCCCTGCCAATCTGTAATGCCACCAAGCATCAAATAAAGGTCCACCAATTTGATTTATAAAGACTTTAGAGGACAGTTTCTCATCAATCAGTGCCTGTATCAATCCTTTTGGATCATAAAGCACTTTTGCATAGTTCAAATCCCAGAGTTCTACAAACGGACTCATTGACCGTTCACATTCACTATTGTATTCTACAACTTTTATATCATATAGAATCTTCTCTATAACACAAATGCCCTCTTTAAACTTCAGCACTCCTGTATTGAAATCTTTATAAGACTCTTGGTTTAAATATATTGTTAAGTCTACCTCAGATAAATGATCCCCATACCCACGTGACAGTCCACCATTAAGTGTTATGCCGACTACTCCTTCAATATGCTTAAACATTTCCATCTGCTTTTCTAGATGATTCAGAAAAAATTGTAACTTATTTTCTTTTTTTATGTTCACCTTTATTCTTTTCATTGTTAGTTATCCCCTCTCATATTTTATATACGAAAATCCATTTAAATTTTACTTGCAACAATACCATAGGTCTTAGAATCTAACTCTAGTGGCTCACCTTTTAGGTTATTAAACACTTTTTCAATTTTAAAGCCATGTTTTTCTAACAAATCTTGTATTTCATTCAGACTGAATAAGCGGTGAAATACCCTAATCAGTTTCATAGTACCCGTTTCATCAATAATTGCATGTTGGAAGCATTCCACTTTGGGCTCATTAAACATGAAAACAGTTCTAATAATCCAGTATGGTCGACTACTCCAGAACCCACCGTTTTCAAAGTATACACTTTGACTCATATCCGTTTTTTTATGTTCTGTAAACACATCTAGCATAAAGTACCCACCCTGCTTAAGTGCTTTATGGATTTTATGTAACAACCTTGATTGATCTTCGATGTTAAGTGCACAAAAGTCATAGAATATAAGAGTTGCAATATCAAATGCTTCATTATAATCCATATCAAGATAATTCATTTCACAAAAGATAACTTTTTCATTACCTGTCTGTATGTTCATTTTGGCATACTCAATTGAATTTGCCGAAAGATCCACACCGATAACTTTTGCTCCAGTCTTAGCAAATGCATCCACATAAAGTCCAGGACCGCATCCCAAATCTATCACAGACATTTTGTGGTTCATGCCAGTTGACTGAATCACAAACTCAGTTTCCAAATTGATTGTCTCGCGTTTTTTACTCGCAGCTTCAATTGTAGGATTTAAATGAGCTACTAGCATTTGCTTTGAAATGTGTGGATCATTCCAGAACTTATGAGTGCTTTTTTCGTATAGTTTAGGCTTTTCAGTAGCTTTCTTGAGTACTTTAAAATTCATTTTTTCATTTTCAATAATATTCATAGTTGATCTCCTCAAATTTTTATTTTCATTCTCCAATAATTTTTACAACTTATATTAAATGATATAAACTGCTAAGTGATAAGGTAAATCTCAAAAACAAAAAAACACCTCAGAATTCTGAGATGTCATTACACAATCATTAGCTCAGAATACTTAAAACAACCATCACAAATAAAACCACATATGTGGATACACTTGAGATATAGTGTCCGAAATCTAATCGGACTGTTGTTTCAAATATTCATTTCCAGATCATTCAATTATTACAATGAAACGGACTAACCAACTCCTTTAATTTTACCTTATCCACATCATTGTCGCATATAAGTCAGTTTTTGTATACATAAATCTCCAAGGATTGCCCATTGATAGGCGGTGTTGATAGGCTGCCGTTTAATGCACGGTTATTAAGCTAATACGAAACCATGTATTAACTCTTTTTCAAGACACAAAAAAACACGCACCAAAGATACGTGTTTATAATTTGGTGCGGATGGCTGGATTTGAACCCACACGCTCATAAGAACATTGCGGATCTATTCTTATGTCACATCAAGCGTATTGCTATTTCTATGTTTGAAGACATTTACTTCACATCCACTTTTCAATTGCTGAAATAAATATATAATGTCAGTTAAATAACGTCAGCGCAAATTAGAACATTCTCATCAATCCTCCGATACTGCTCACAACCAAACACCATAAAACAATAATGCTTGCAAATAGTTGTAACATACTATGATAAGAAGTAAGTTAATTTAAATAACCTGCCCTAGTGATGAGAGCAGGTTGTATCATTAAGTGTTTAGTTCTAAATGATTTGACTTAGAATATTTTTTAGTAAAGACATATACGTACACACAATTCATAACAATTGTCTGTACGATGCCTGACAAGTTGCCACCAATCAATGGTAATGTAATGAGATAAAATGCTTGGGACAGAATTAACCCTATTACCGCATGTTTAATAGTGGCATGTTTTAAAGTAGCACCACCAATTATCAAAGCAGATATAGCAAAGAAACTGATACTACTATGGGAGCCATATGTGTTAACGATACCAATATTCTGAAGGTATATGATTTGGCCCCATGCTGCTAAAACAGTAGAGATGACAATTGCTGTTATTCTCATTTTTTTAGAAGCTCCATGACCATTATTAACTTCAATAATTGCATGTGATATTCTATCTTTGATTAAAAACTTATAACATAGGATTATTGCTAAAATTATAATTACTGATAATATCG
>JABXKX010000431.1 GCA_013619035.1 Peptostreptococcaceae bacterium | reverse complement strand
AATTATTATCCAATTTATAAATTTGTAATCAAAAAAATGCCTAAAAGACATTTCTTCTAGGCGTTTCCGGTTTATACATATTTTCCTGCTGCTTTAATTTTTGAAGTATCCATCGCTCCACATGGTGTGACTGCATAAACCATGCCACATGAACATTGATGTTCAATCGTTGCCATCTCTACTTCAGCTTGACAGGCTTCACATTCAAACTTATGTACCATTGGTAGCTTGTTCTTATTAAAACCCATCATTCTAACTTTTTGAAGGACTTGAAGTCCATCTGTCATTTGACCGTTACAACCGTCGTGCATACTGCCTCCTTATCGTAAATAGTAGGCACTGCAATTGCAGTACCTACATTTAATATAATTAATACTAATTAGTTTAATACAAAGTTTTTGATATCTTCGTCTACATCTCCATTTGGAGCAATTCCGAAGTTTTCAACCAATACATTGGTTACATTTGGTGATAAGAATGCAGGAAGTGTTGGTCCTAAGTGAATATTCTTAACACCTAAGTATAATAATGCCAATAATACTGTTACAGCTTTTTGCTCATACCATGCAATGTTATAGAAGATTGGTAAATCATTGATATCTTCTAATTCAAATACTTCTTTTAGCTTCATTGCAATAAGTGCTAATGAATACGAATCGTTACATTGACCAGCATCTAATACTCTTGGAATACCACCGATATCTCCTAAGTTTAACTTGTTGTATCTGAACTTAGCACAACCAGCAGTTAAAATAATTGTATCGTTTGGTAAAGCGTTAGCAAAGTCTGTGTAGTAGTTACGACCTTTTTGTCTTCCGTCACAACCTGCCATAACAACAAATTTCTTAACAGCACCCGTCTTAACAGCATCTACAACTTTATCAGCTAATGCAAACACTTGATTGTGAGCAAATCCACCAACAATTTCACCTGTTTCAATCTCAGTTGGAGCTGGTAAAGTTTTAGCCATTTCAATTACCTGTGAGAAATCTTTCTTACCATCAACCGCTTCAATGTGAGTACAACCAGGGTATCCTGAAGAACCTGTCGTAAAGATTTTCTTTTGAATGTCTCCTTTTGGAGGTACAATACAATTTGTTGTAAATAAGATTGGTCCGTTAAATGTAGCGAACTCAGTATCTTGTTTATGCCAAGCATTACCGTAGTTACCTACTAAGTTATCGTATTTCTTTAATTCTGGATAGTAGTGAGCGGGTAACATTTCACTATGTGTATAAATATCAATACCAGTACCTTGAGTTTGATCAAGTAATTGTTTAATATCAGCTAAATCATGACCTGAAATTAATATTGCTGGATTATTTCTTACACCAATATTTACTTTTGTGATTTCTGGATTACCGTAAGCACCCGTGTTAGCACCATCTAATAATGCCATTGCTTTAACTGCATACTCACCAGTTTGTAAAGTAAGAGCTACTAATTCATCAGCAGTTTTTTCTTCAGTTGTTGCTACCAAAGCTTTTTCAACAAAATCTGCGATATCGGAATCACCATTACCTAAGTTTGTTGCGTGATCATAATAAGCAGCCAAACCTTTAAGACCGTAGATTACTAGTTCTCTTAACGATCTAACATCTTCGTTTTCAGTTTGTAAAACACCAACTGTTTTTGCTTTTGCTTCAAAGTTTTCTCTAACATCACTCCAGATTAAAGAATCATGAGTTGTAGCTGGATCTGGACAAGCATCTGGATTAACAGAGTTTTTGATTTCTTCTCTTAATTTAATACCAGCTTCAATTTTGTCACTAATTGCTTCAGGATCATAGTTTGCATTTGTAATTGTTGTGAACAATGCATCCATTATGTAATCTTCAGCTTTCACTGTATTTTTTCCATGGTTTCTTGCGCATTGGTTTACTGCTGCAACACCTTTTGCGATATGCATTAATAAATCTTGTAAGTTAGCTACGTCTGCTGGCTTACCACATACACCTTTGTTACCTGCACACCCTTTATTACCTGCTGCCTCTTGACATTGGAAACAAAACATACTCATTGTAAAACCTCCTATTGGATTCTAAGTGTTATTACTATAGTTTCTATTATGTATAACAAACTTGTTATCTTTTTGTATACTATACTTTCTAAACATAGTATACTAAACGGGTCGAGTAATTACTGTAACACATGTTACACTTTTAAATAAAATTTACTGGTAATACCTTTTAAAGTCTTATACACTAAACTAAAGGAGCTAATTATGATAGAAAAAAATTATGAAGTCATCAGTCAATGTTATTTGTTTAACGGACTTGATAAAGAAAAAACCATCGAACTATGTAATATGCTACAAACTAAAATTACCCCATATAAAAAAGGGCAAACACTTTTCGAAGAAGGAGAAACCTGTTCTGCTTTGGGTATTATCTTAAAAGGAAAAATAGAACTGTCGACTTATTTTATTTCTGGAGATGTTTCAAATTTAATTACCCTGGGACCTAGTGATATTTTTGGTGAAGCTATACTGTTTTCACCCAATGATCATTATCCTATTTCAATTACAGCACTTTCAGATTTAGAAGTCCTTTACATTGATAAACCTACTCTAATCGAAACTATGGAACACTCACCTAAATTCTTAGAAAATTATCTAGGATTACTCTCTAAAAAGTTGTTGTTCTTTAATGATAAATTCAAGTTATTATCTTTAAGTACCATTCGAGGTAAGATTGCTCATGTTTTGATTAAATTATCGAAGGAGCAAAATAGTAACACCGTTAAATTACCTTTTTCTAAAGAGAAAATGGCATTACACATTTGTACAAGAAGACCCTCACTTTCTAGAGAACTCTCTAAGATGAAGGTTGACGGACTCATTGATTACGAGAAATCAATTATAAAAATATTAGATTACGACGCTTTAGCAGACGAATTATTTTAGGAGGCATTATGTATAAATCTATAGCGAAAGTATACGATTATATATTCCCACAGAATATCAACCAACTCAATTTCATTGATAGAATCAAACCCATTACCAAACATGAAACCATTCTTGAAATTGGTTGTGCTACCGGTAACTTAACGGAACTTCTATACAGTAAGTCAGATCATGTCATTGGACTGGATTTAGATGATGCTCTATTAGAGGAAGCCTCTAAAAAGTATCCACATATGACGTTTATAAATGAAAATATGCTTAATATTTCAAATTTTAAAACAAACTTTGACCGTATTGTTTGTTTTGGTAATACTTTAGTCCACCTACCCGATAGAGACGCTGTAACATCATTCTTTAACCGTGTTTATGAGCAGTTAAATGACAATGGACTTTTTATCGTTCAAATCATCAACTACGACAGAATCGTCAGTCAAAACATTGATCATTTACCAACGATTGAAAATGATCATATTAAGTTTACAAGAGATTATGACTTAAAAAACGGGTATGTATCATTTGATACTGAACTGGTTATCAAAGAAACCTCTCAAGTAATCGAGAGTAAACTCCCGTTACTGACTTTACAACAAAATGAAATACAGACTTATTTAGAAATGGCTGGTTTTAAAGATATACAGTTCTATGGCAATCTAAAGGGTGATCTGATTCAACCTACAGATATCCCATTACTGTTTTCGTGTAACAAATAGAGGTGTTTTATGAAGAAAAATAGACTTATTTCAGCATTCTTTTTTGCCTTATTAATCGGAAGTGTTGTGATAGTAAGAGACAATCCTGTTGCACTCAATTTTAATGTTATCCATAATATATTCGGTCCAAATATTTTGTATCATCAGAATACCATTGGTCTTGCTTGGATTGTTGGATTGTTCAGCTTGTTCATAACACTTCTTTACGGACCTATTTTCTGTGGTTATATTTGTCCATTTGGAACACTTCAAAAAGGACTTAATCATATGGGGAATGTTTTAGGTCTTAAGAAAATAAAGTTTTCTAAACTACATGGTTTGCTCAGCTATATAAAATATCTTGTTTTGGGTTATTTCGTATTTCTTATTTTAAAAGGAGACGTTTGGACATACATCAATGCCGATCCTTACCATGCCTTCATACGATTGTTTTATGGTGGTGTTACTCTAATCGGCGGCATTTACTTGATAGCAGTGATTCTACTTGGTCTCTTTGTAGAAAGACCATTTTGTAACTACCTCTGTCCTTATGGCGCAGGACTAAATTTAATTTCTTCGATGAGAATTCTTAGAGTAACTCGTATAGAAGATACTTGTATTCAATGTAAGAAATGTGATCTGGTCTGTCCAGTCCAGATTAAGATAACCGAAACTGAAGTGGTCAACAATTTAGACTGTTTAAGTTGTCACGATTGTTTAGAAGTCTGTCCAAAAGATGGAGCCATCAAAAAAACATTCCATTTAAGTGGTTTTATGATTATGATCGTTTTGATGATCGGTACTTTTTATATTTCTAAACCGATTGTACTACCAACACTTGATCATACCTTTATAACAGAACCAATAGAAGAAGAGATTATAATCGAACCCGAGGTTGAAATTGAAGAAGTTGTTGTTCTTAAAGAAACCTCTACAATTGATTTGTACTATGATTATTCTATAGATTTATTACCTGTAGAATTAACTAAAACTAAAAATGCTGAAGCGTTACAAGCATACGAAGCACAACTAAAAAAAGAACGTGAAGCTGCCCGTGTAGAAGCAGAAAGACTTGCGATAGAAAAAGCTGAGGCCGATAGAATTGCTCAGGAAAAAGCCGAAGCGGATCGAATCGCAAAAGAAAAGGCTGAAGCCGATCGAATTGCCGAAGAACAAGCCAATGCTCAAACCACCTATAAAGATGGTGTTTACAGAGCAACAGTTAATGCCTTCGCACCTGATATGGTGGTAGAAGTAGAAATTAAAAATGATCAAATTATTTCTGTAGAAGTCGTTGAACATAGGGAAACAAGAAGTTATTTTAACTTCAGTGCTCCAAAAATGTATAAAAAAATTATCGACAGTAACAGTACCAATGTTTCAGTTGTGTCAGGCTGTACTTATACCAGTTTAGGTATTAGAAACGGTGTAAAAGCCTGTCTCAATCAAGCCAGAAAATAAGATAAGCCATCATTTCATTGAAATGATGGCTTTAAATTATAATTCTAATTTTAAATCATTTTCTTTAATCCACCCTACTTTTCTAAGCAGTGCCGCCACTGCTAAAGTAAAGATCATAGGTAAAATGAAGTGTACTAATATCATTGGAATGTATATTTCAGCAGCAGTATACCCTAAAGCTTCCATTGCTTCTACCGTCCCGAATTGCCCAACCAAGCCACTGGTACCCATACCTGATCCTATGGCTGTATTTTGTAATTCAAATCCAGCCGTTGCAATTGGGCCTAGAATAGCCGAAGCTACTATCGACGGAATCCATATGCGCCAGTTTCTAACAATATTTGGCATTTGCAACATTGAAGTTCCAATACCTTGCGAGAACAAACCCGACCATCCATTTTCTTTAAAACTAATAACAGCAAACCCAACCATTTGAGCAGCACAACCAGCTGTTGCAGCACCTGCAGCCAAACCACTCAAACCCAACATAATGCCTATTGCTGCACTACTAATTGGTAACGTAAGTGATATACCCATTAAAACTGAAACAATGATACTCATTGGAATCGTATGTAATTCAGTAGCCGATACAATCATCTGACCAAAAGCCGTCATAAAGGCGTTAATAGGAGGTCCAACCCAGGCACCCACCATACATCCTGTAATTATCGTCACTGATGGTGTTACCAGTATATCTATCTTAGTTTCTTTGGATACCATTTTCCCTAGTTCAGCACCAACAACACCCGCTGCAAATGCACCTACAGGACCACCAAGAGCACCACCTACTGCACCTGACAGTGTTGAAGCAAATATAACAAGTGGAGGTGCTTCTAATCCATAAGCAACAGCAACCGCTATCGCAGGACCGGTCATCGCTCGAGCTGCAGGCCAAATTGTTTCTGATAACAAAGGAATGCCTAGTTTCAAACCAATTTGGTTTAAAATACTACCAATAATCAATGATGCAAATAGACCGTAAGTCATATAACTCAGCGCTGTAATCAAATACCTTTTCGCGCTGATTTCAATATTTTTTCTTTTTAAAAAAGCTTTAAATCCCTTTTTTCTCATAATACCCCTTTTCTTTATGTGCCCCAACACTTTTATACACCAAAGAATTAGAGTAATCAAGAGTAGTTAAATCATTAACAATTAATTTTCAAAATACGCAGGACAAACTTCTTTCAGATATTTTTCAACTCTTTCAATGTTGGTGCTGATATACTTTTCCGGGGCATCATTAATCTCTAAAATATAATTCATGAAATTAACACGTCTAGCAATCATCAGAAGATTCAGTTCAGATTCTTGATGTCTTTCAATATCTTTAACCGTCCTATACCCTGTATAAAACGCTTCTTGATACTTTTTGTAATTATCATCATATTGATAGTAGAAAAATAAAGTTGCAATATCGTGAATTGGCAGACCTATCGACGCATCTTCAAAGTCCAATAAACGGATATTACCTTTATGGACTTTGATATTCCACGGATTAAAATCCCCATGAATCATAATTGTCTTATTATCATAGAATTTAATCAATCGTTCATCTAAATACGGAATGATAAAATCCATTAGTTTTCTAAACTCTGGACTGACTTTAGACTGATGTTTTTCCATTTTATAAAAATAATCATCACCAGCATAATAGAGCACTTTATCAATCCTCTTTGGATTAAATTGTTTTGGTACATCTATAGTCTCTGCCACTTGATGCATTTCTGCCATTAACGCACCGATTTGTTCGAAATGTGATATTTTTTCGCGTTCATCCAAATCATAACCATCCATCCACTCATATACAGCCATACGTTTTTTTACTGTATCGTATTTTGACTCTATCAATGTCACATAGTCACCTGATTTATTTTTTACTCCTCTCGGTACAACGATGTTTGTTTTAGAAGCAATCTGATCTAAAAAATACATCTCTACTTGAGAATCATCTAAATTGCTTGATAGTTCTTCATAGATTTTAACTGCATATCTATTACCAAATGTATCTGTTAATTTATAAAATATATTGGTATCTTCTGTTAAGAATTTTAGGTCTTTGACCTCTACGTCATAAAATTCCAATCCTTCTTCTATTATCTTTTTAACACGTCTAATTCTACCAAGTCGCGTTAAGTCATCAAATTTTTTCATAATATTCCCTCCCCTTTAAGTTTACCAAAGAAAAGAGTTATATAATTTTACAATATTATTTCACTAAAAAAAGTCCCCGAAGGGACTAGAATCTCATCATAATAAACGGTCCGAAGATCAATGTATGTAGTAAAATATCGGTTAAGAAGAATGGTATGTACTCCATAATCGGATTATCCAATTTCATATGATGATTTATTACTTTACTATTATATAGCGCTAAAATATTAGTTGCTATTATAATAGGAATCGTATAAAGCTGTAGAAATTCTGGTAATACAACTTTACTTAAGAAATTGACATGAATCAGCAACTTACCAGCATTATGTAAGATGATTAATATCCCAAATATCCAAAGTCTATGTTTTTCAAAGAACGTAACAAACAACATGTAACATGGCAATATAATCAGCATGGTCATAGCAAATACACCGACAGCATTGATGATGATATATGTTGGTATTTTCATAAACGCTTCAATCGTTTCATAGAATACATCTAAGATTCTTTCTCGAGTAAACACCTGTGATGATTTTACATACTCAGGATCATCTGATGCAATTTTTAAAGTCATTTCACCCTTTTTTAGTTCACCCCATATCAAATAATCATAAGGTTCAGACTGAATATAGGTATATTCTCTAGGACCATTATACGTTTTGGTCAGCGGCTTGATTTCTTCTGTTTCAAAATTATAAATCATAACATTAAAGAAATAATAATAATTATCTCCAATGTACGAAGCTATTTCCTCATGATTAAATAAACCTATCATTTCAGATGTTGATATTAAATCTGTCTTATCCTGAAATCTTTTGTAAGTTTCCGCTACTAAAATCTCTTGATTACTTAGATTATACTGGTAATAATTCAAGTATGAATCGCCTGATTTAAAATCTTTAATGTTTATCTTGTAAGTCTCAATATCACCTGAACGTACCACTTCAAAGTCTAAAGGTCCCAATCTAAGTTCTTCACTTAATAGTTTGGTTACTAAAAGTGATTCTACCAACTCACCTTGATCGGTATAAACATCTCTTATAATATAACGTTCTCCATCTTTTACGGTTAAATAATGTACAGTATATTGACCGTCAAATGTAACATGAGCCACATAATCATAAGGCAAATTTGGCATTTCTAAGGCAAATGATCCTTTTGATGAGTTAACTTGAAGTGTACTGTTTTCTTTAATTATTATATGGCCATTTGACACATAATAATTTGGTTGGTCTATCATTTTGACATAAGTACGTTTTAACTTAAATGTTTCATCAAACATATAGCAGTAAAAATCATCCTTAACCTTGATAACCATTTCAAATGAATCTTCATATACAGAGGCGTATATCTCTTCACCTTGGCCTTCTAAAGTTGTCAAAACACCTTCGTCTTTTAAAGTTAAGTCTTTATTATATGATTTGAATCTTAATTTATCTTTATCAATGTAAATAATAGAAAGTGTATCATTCATACTCACATAAGATAGTTGGCTATCAAAGAAATTATTATAATTTGTTTCTGTTTCATAACTAAATAGTGTTTCATCCTTACTCCAATTGTCAGAAGGTAATTTTTGATAATCGATGGCTAGGTATTTATAGACACCCCCGAAGATCACCAATAATACCACTATAAAAACAATTTTCTGAATCCATTTTGAATACATAAATTACCCCCTTATAC
>JABXKX010000474.1 GCA_013619035.1 Peptostreptococcaceae bacterium | reverse complement strand
GTTATAAGCATAGAAGATCTATAGTGTTCTATAGGTCTTTTCTTTTTTTTGAGATATAATTAAAAAAAATGGAACCTTTATTAATAAAGCTACGTCATAATAGTGTACCTTTCGAAGGGAGTGAAAAGATTGGAGAATGAAAAGAATTTGATCATTCAAAGCAAAAGCGGAGATATACAAAGCTTTGAAACCTTGATCAAAGGCTATCAAAAGATGGCATATAACGTCGCCTACCGGATTATGGGCAACGAAGAAGATGCCAAAGATATGACCCAAGAAGCATTAATTAAAGTTTATAAAAACTTGAAAGGATTTAGAATGGATTCATCTTTTTCCACTTGGATGTATCGTATTGTTATGAATACATGTAAAGATGAACTTAGGAAAAAGAAGATGAAAGTGATTTCAATTGATCAACCCATTACAACAGATGATGGACAAATGCATATGGAAATAGAGGATAAAGGTCTAAAACCAGATGAAATTGTTGAATCAAGAGAAACGCAAAAAGAAGTACATGAGGCATTACAAGCAGTTAGCGAAACCAATAGAGTGGTTGTTGTTCTTCGAGATATAAAAGGATTTTCATATTCTGAGATTAGCGAGATCATTGATGTACCCGTTGGGACTATAAAATCTAGAATCAACAGGGGCAGACAGGAATTGAAAAACATACTCATGAATAAGCGGAAACAATCGATTAATGAAGTCTTATAGAAAGGAGGTTAATCATGAAATGTAATGAATTTGAAAATTTAATTAATGAATACGTTGATGGAGAGTTAGCGCATTCAATTGATATATTAGAAGAACATATGGACGAATGTGAAGCGTGTAAAGCACTTTATGAAGAAACATTGGAACTTAAAAATATGTTGACTGGTTTAGATATAATCGAATTACCAGATGACTTTGAAGATACTTTACACAATAAATTAGTAGAAGCATCAAAAGATAATATCAGACCCATTCACAAATGGAATAGAAACTTTAAACTAGTCGGTTCAATTGCTGCAGTTTTGTTGGTTTCTGTACTGGCAGTCAAGTCATTGCCACAAATGGGTAGTGATAATATGAATATGGCTTACAATGAAGCCACAGAAGATGCCACCGTAGCGTATGCCATGAATGATTCAGAAGCTGATATGGATGACTCCTTTGCAGCTGAATCAGTTACAGCCGCAGACGTACAGGAGAATTCTGCTATGGTAACTGGCATGCCAGAAGCAGCTGAAGCAAAAGCACTGACTTTAAGGATGCCATCACAAGTATTTGTTAATGAAGGACGTACTTTCTATTTAAGAAATGCAGATAGAGAGAGTTTAGAATCTTTTATTGAAACAACAGTTTTTAGAAATCTAGAAATATTGCCTTATCAATACCAATTCTATATGGAATCATCAACTATCGATAAGTTTGTAAAAGAGTTAAAAGGAAACTTTGAAGTAACTGATGAACTGGTATTGGATTATACGTATGATTTAGAGAATTTTTATACAGAATACAATATGCAATCAGAATATATTAACCAATTACAAGGTGAGTACGACTCTGCTGAAGGGGAGGTTAAAGAGGAGATAAAAGCACGTATTGATGCTGGTATCAGTCTCTTAGAATCTTATGAAACAAACCTTGATACAATCAGAAGCTTTGATGGTTACAAACAAGTTATTATTATAATAAATGAGGAGTGATGAAATGAAAAAATCATGGATGACAGTAGGACTTGTTGCTTTATTGGTAGCTGTGCTATTAATGGGTAACTTAGGTGGATTTTCACCAGAAGTGATGGCTGAAACAGAAGCAGTTGTTTCGGATATGGCAGTTAATGTTGTATCTGTAAGTGGTGTTGGTAGTATTTCAGTTAAACCTGATATCGCTTATATAAATGTTGGTGTTGAAACTCAAAATGCCGATGCTGGTATTGCTCAAAAAGAAAATGCGACTAAAATGACTGCAGTGATGGCAGCTCTTACAAAGGCTGGTATCAAAGATGAGGATATAACAACTGTTCAGTATAGTATTTATGATAGATACGATTACTTAGAAAATGGTCAAGATGTTAAATACTACAATGTAACAAATGTTGTAAAAGTGACCGTTAGAGATATCACAAAAGTAGGAGATGTAATTGATGCAGCTTCTAACGCAGGATCAAATCAAATCTCAAGTATTCAGTTTGGTATTTCAAATGAAGATGAAGTATATCAAGAAGCTTTAAAAGCTGCTATGATGAGTGCTAAAACAAAAGCAACATCAATTATGGGTACATTTGGTAAAACGCCAGGTATCCCAGCGAAAGTAACAGAGTCAAGTTATTACTCAGGTGCTGTAAGAATGGAATACAATACAGTAGCGATGGATGCTAAAATGAGTACACCAGTATCATCTGGTGAGTTAACAGTGACTGCCAATGTAACCGTAGAATATAATTACTAAATTAATGGCGAGAAATCGCCATTTTTTATTGCTATTTTTTGCATTAATTAACAAATGATAAAACACTTGGAGTAACTATTATATCTAGCTTTTGGATATGAAAGAGTCAATTATATGTTTCTTGATACACCTGTTAATTTCGTGTAGAATGTAGATAGTATAAAAAGGAGATTTTATGAATAATTTAGTAATGATCATTGATGGAAACAGTTTGATGAACCGAGCATTTTATGGTATTCCACCTCTTACAACAAAAGATGGTATTCATACCAATGCAGTATTAGGGTTCTTAAATATGATGAATAGATTAATTGATGAATATGAGCCAACACATATGAGTGTGGCATTTGATATGCGAGGTCCTACGTTTAGACACAAACAATTTGAAGCTTATAAAGGTACTAGAACGGGTATGCAAGATGAACTTAGAATGCAAATGCCTATCGTAAAGGAAGTATTAGATGCTTTAGGTATCCATAGAATGGAGATTCAAGGTTATGAAGCGGATGATTTAATCGGTACAGTAGCAAAACACTTTGGTTCTAAAAAGATCAATGTAAAGGTTGTAACTGGAGATAAAGATGCACTTCAATTAACGGATGAGCATATTCAGATTCTGTATGCAAAAAAAGGACAATTTTTACCGTATACAGAAGAAATGATTTTAGAAGAATTTGGTGTTGAACCTATTAAAGTCATTGATTTTAAAGGTCTTGCAGGTGATAGTTCTGATAATATTCCTGGAATCCCTGGATTTGGTCCAAAAACTGCGACTAAACTATTGGTTCAGTTTGGTTCAGTTGAAGGTGTGATTATGCATGCGGATGAAGTTAAAAATAAAAGATGGCAAAATCTTATTAAAGAACATGAACAACAAGCGCTTCTTTCAAAGAAGTTAGCGACGATTATGATTAATGTGCCTTTAGACTTTGAAGATGACTCACTTCTAATGAATGGTGGTGATATTGAAGCCATTATTGATGTGCTTACAAGATATGAGTTTACGAGACTTTTGTCTAGATATAAAACACAGAGTTTAGAAACAACTCATGATGATAGAATTGAAGAAATCATCGAACCTATTATCGTTAATTCAGATGAAGGCTGTAGAGATCTTCGTGCCATTATTAAAAGTGTAAAAGACTTTTCTTTTAGTTTAATCAATGACAAAGAAAATATCTTAACAGATGAGATTATTGGTATGAGTCTTTATGTTAAAAATAAATATTATTATATAATAGCCAATGAAGAGACTATTATGTCTTTCAAAGGTATATTTGAAGATGAAAAGATTAAGAAATCAGGACATGAATTAAAGCAAGAATACTTAAAATTATTCAGATATGGTATTCATCCAGAAGGCTTTGAGTTTGATACATTTATAGCAGCGTATTTAATCAGCCCAAGTATTAAAACTTATGAAGTATCTGAACTCTTAATCAAGGAGAATACACAGTCCATCTTAAGCTCAGAAGAGTTTTTAGGTAAAGGGAAAAAAGCGAAGTTATTTGCTGAAATGCCTGTTGAAGAAGTGGCTGAATTTGCTTGTAAACAATGTTTTGGTATTAAAACATTAAAAGAAATTTATGAGACTACTTTAGAGGATCACAATCTAACATCACTGTATTATGATGTGGAATTACCACTAGTGGAAGTTTTAGCTGATTTAGAATTCCAAGGGATGGCAGTTGATGAAAATGCTTTAGACGAAATGGATACTGTATTAACAAAAAAAGTAGAAGACTTAAAAACGGTTATCTATGACTTAGCAGGAGAAGAATTTAATATCAATTCACCGAAACAACTGGGCGTCATTTTATTTGAGAAGTTGGAATTACCAGTGGGTAAGAAAACTAAAACAGGTTATTCAACTAGTCATGATATTTTAATGAAACTTAGATTAGAACATGTAATCATTGAAAAAATCATAGATTATAGAACTTATGCAAAGTTAAAATCTACTTATATTGATGGCTTAAAAGCTGTGATTAACCCTGTATCGGGTAGAATTCATTCAAGTTTTAATCAAACTGTTGCAGTTACTGGTAGATTGAGTTCAACAGATCCTAATATGCAAAATATTCCAATGAAACTTGAAGAAGGTAGATTGATTAGAAAGATATTTGTAGCAAGGGATAATCATAATTTTGTGGATGCCGATTATAGTCAAATTGAACTTCGCGTATTAGCACATATGTCAAAAGATGAAACGTTGATTCATGCCTTTAAACATAATGTGGATGTACATGCACTGACTGCTGCTTCTGTTTTTCATGTAGAGATAGATGAAGTGACTAGACTTCAAAGAAGTCGTGCAAAAGAAGTTAACTTTGGAATTGTTTATGGTATGAGCGACTTTGGTCTGTCAGAGAATCTAAAAATCTCAAGAAAAGAAGCCAAAGAGTATATCACAAATTACTTCAATCACTATGGTTCAGTAAAAGCTTATATGGACGAACAAGTTCAGAAATGTAAAGAAACGGGTTATGTAACAACGATGTTTAATCGAAAAAGAATCATTCCTGAAATCAATAGTTCTAACTTTAATCTGAGATCTTTTGGTGAAAGAACAGCAATGAATACACCAATTCAAGGCAGTGCAGCAGATATCATTAAAATTGCAATGATTAAAGTGTATCAGAGCCTTAAGAAAGGTAATTTCAAGTCAAAGCTAATCCTTCAAGTACACGATGAGCTGTTGATTGAAGCACATGAAGATGAATTAGATGAGATCAAAGTATTACTTAAGGATACAATGGAAAATGCCATTGAGATGTTGGTGCCATTAAATGTAGATATGAATGTAGGGAAGAATTGGTATGAAACAAAGTAAAGTGATTGGATTAACAGGTGGTATTGCTTCAGGAAAGAGTACCGTTTCGAATTATCTAAAGTCAAAATCAATACCTATTGTAGATGCGGATATTGTATCTAGAGAAGTTGTGATGCCTGGATCGAAAGGATTACAGGCCATCGTTGACACTTTTGGGAAAGGTATTCTAGAAGAGAATCATCTTAATAGAAAAGTTTTACGCGATTTGATTTTTAACGATGAAGAAAAAAGGCTGAAACTTAATCGTATTTTACATCCAATTATACATGATGAAATACTGAAACAAATACAGGTGTTAAAGGATAATAATGAACCGATTATTATCTTTGATGCCCCATTATTATTAGAAAATAATTTAAAGTACATGGTAGATGAATTGTGGTTGGTTTCAACTTCTGTTACAAAGCAGATTGAACGACTAATAAATAGAGATAATATGACGCTTGAATCAGCAAAATCTATTATCTCTAAACAAATGCCATTAACAGAAAAAGAGACGCTCTCAGATGTTATTTTAGATAACAATTCTACAGTTGAAGCGCTCTTAGAACAAGTTGATAAAGTATTAAAAAATCACCTCTAGGGGTGATTTTATCTTTCACAGGCAGATGGATAGTCTTTACCTTCATGATGTGCTTTACAAGCGGTGCAATCGCCATGTCGGATACAATCATTAGTACATGGGCAATCTTCCTTTATTACATTTAATTTCATAGCCACTTCCTATATATTTAGTGTACCAAAACATCTCTGAAAATGACAGTGTTATTGTATTTGATATATGCTATAATACCATAAACGGAGGGGAATATATGTTAGGAACAATTGTAAATGCAGTAGCCATCATAATAGGTGGTGGTATAGGAGCAGTATTTGGTAGCAATTTTAGCGAAAGATACAATGAAATCATTACACAAGCCATATCTTTATCTGTTATTTTAGTTGGACTTCTAAGTGCCATTAAAACAGAAAATATACTGTTGTTGATCATCAGTATGGCTATTGGTAGTTTGATTGGTGAATTTATAAATATTGAGAATAGATTGAATAAACTTGGTATCTTGTTACAAAAAAAGTTTGCTAAAGAGGGACATAACCTTGCAGAAGGTTTTGTAATGGCAACTTTGATATTCTGTGTTGGTTCAATGGCTATTTTAGGATCCATTGAAAGTGGTATCAAGAATGATCATACAACTTTATTTGCAAAATCAATACTGGATGGTGTATTTTCAATTGTATTTGCCAGTACGTTTGGAATAGGTGTTGCATTTTCAGCAGTGAGTGTTTTTCTTTATCAAGGTTCAATAACTTTATTAGCAAGTCAAGCATCAGATATTCTAACTTTACAAGCTATTAACGAGTTATCAGCAGTTGGTGGATTACTCATTATGACCATTGGCTTAAATACCTTAAAGATTACTAAAATTCGAGTTGGTAACATGTTACCAGCCGTGTTTATACCAGTTATCTATTTTATATTTATTGGATAAGGAGTTGTTATGAAAGTTTTATTTACATATGATTATGGCAATGAGAATATGGAGCGTCTAAGAGCACAAGGCATCAATGCCGTTTTTCATGATGAAAGAGATATAGATAATTATAAAGATGTATCAGACGTAGAAGTTTTGGTTTGTTACAAACCTTTTGAAAAGATTAACTTATATGATTATCAAGCATTGGATTTGATCAGGTGCCAACTGAGATAATTGAAGAACTTAATATCATTATTTGTAATAACAGAGGTGGGTATTCGATTCCGATGGGCGAATGGATAGTTATGAAGTTATTAGAACTGTTTAAACACTCAAAAGCACTTTATAAAAATCAGGACAATAAAACATGGCAGATGGATACAACACTATTGGAATTGTATCAAAAGAAAGTTGTTTTCTTTGGTACAGGTACAATATCAAAAGAAGCCGCAAAGAGACTATCTGGTTTCGATATGAATATTATAGGATTAAATACCAGTGGACATGAGGAAGAATATTTTGATAACTGTTATCCACTCAGTGAAGCAGAAGAATATATCTGTGAAGCAGATGCTGTTGTTGTCGCATTGCCGCTTACAGAAAAAACAAGAGGCATTGTGGGCAAAGAGGTTATTGACTCTTTAAAAGCAAGTTGTGTACTTATAAATATAGCAAGAGGTGAAGTCATTGATGAACCTTATTTAACAGAAGCTCTGAAAGAAAAGAGAATTAGGGGCGCTGCTTTAGATGTATTCTATCAAGAACCTTTACCAAAAGAGCATCCTTTATGGGAACTTGATAATGTGATTATTACATGTCATAATTCTTGGATATCAGAAATGAGAAACGAAAGACGATTTAATATGATTTATGATAATCTGATGCAATATAAGGAAAACAAGCCTTTATTAAATATCGTTAATATCTTAAAAGGCTATTAAAAAATGAACATATAATTTACTTCATGAATTGAGTTAGATATACTGAAGTGACTAAAATAAATGGAGGCATTAAATGAAAAGAATTTTAACACTTATGTTAATTGTCGTATTGGCATTTACAATGATTAGCTGTGATTCAAACGCAGATAATACTACAAATGAAACAGCTAACAATCAGACAAACGAAGCAACAAATGAAGTAACAAACGAAGCGACAAATGAAACAACAAACGAAACAACAAACGAAGCGACAAACGAAGCAACAAACGAAACAACAAACGAAACAACAAATGAAACAACAAATGAAACAACAAACGAAACAACAAATGAAGCAACAAACGAAGCGACAAACGAAAAGACAAATGAAACAACAAACGAAGCAACAGAAGAAACAACTGAAACAACTGAAGAAGCAGATGCTCAACCTGATTATGAATTCAATCCAATTGATGTGACTCAATTAGATGATACCAATAGACCTGTTGTAACAATCACACTTTCAGATGATCAAAAAATTGTTTTAAAGATGGTTCCAGAAGTGGCTCCAAACACAATTAATAGCTTTATTACTTTAGCAAATGAAGGTTATTATGATGGTCTTACTTTCCATAGAATCATCAAGGACTTTATGATTCAAGGTGGAGATCCTGAAGGTACCGGTGCTGGTGGACCTGGATATACTCTTAAAGATGAGTTTTTTGTAATTGATGAATTAATGGTAACTTACTTAAGTCATACAAAAGGCATTATTTCTATGGCTAAGACGCAAGCACCTAACTCAGCGGGGTCTCAATTCTTCATTACTCATGGGGACAGTTCATTCTTAGATGGACAGTATTCATCATTTGGATATGTTGTAGAAGGTATGGATGTCGTAGATGCATTAGCAATAGTTGAAACTGGCGAAAATGATCGACCGGTAGAAGATGTTGTGATCAAAACTATTTCAGTTGAACTGAATGGTTATGAATTAACTGCACCAGAAACAATTAGTGTACAATAGCTTGGAGCAATCCAAGCTTTTTCTTTAGATTCTATCTCAGAATCCATTGACTTTATCACATAAAAAACTTATAATATAAAAGTACTTTTTATGCGGATGTGGTGGAACGGCAGACACGCTACCTTGAGGGGGTAGTGCTCTAACGGGCGTGCGGGTTCAAATCCCGCCATCCGCACCAAGACTAAGTTTGAAGGAGTTTTCAGGTACTACG
>JABXKX010000190.1 GCA_013619035.1 Peptostreptococcaceae bacterium | reverse complement strand
GCATACATATCGTTGAGTGTACCGAAGAATGTTTTGCACCACTTCGGTTAAGCCTACAGTTGAAGCCGCCATCTATCATTTTTTGTTTGATAATATAGTCCACAATTCCTTTAATTCGATCTTCCTCTACATGAAAATAACAGGCATAATTTAAAAACATACCATTAATACATACATCACTTTCACCAATATCCCTAGAAGGATTTACACCACCATCAAGGCCAATTTCATGCTTTAAAATCAAATTTATAGATTTTTGTATCCCTAACGTTGATGGCGCATTAAAAATACACAGATCTAAAAGTGTATAATGTGTACTGGTCCATTTCGGCTGATAGAATCTAAAACCCCAATGACCATTTTCTAGTTGTTGATCTAAATAATCCTTTACCCATCCTCTTTTTAGACTTTCTTGTTGAATGGCTTCCAACGTTTTTTTTGAACTGTTTAATAAATCTCTTTGAGTCTGATACTGAATAACTGGATCACCTTCTAATAACCATTTAATAATATCCATAATCTCCTCCTAGACTCTATATACCTCATTAAACATATAAAAAACAAAAATGACTGCATCAAAGATACAGTCATTTCATTTATTTTAGATTTAAAATTTTTCTTGCTTCATCTGGCGTTGCTACTTCTCTACCCAATTCTTTTGAGATTCTTACAACTCTCTCAACCAATTGTGCATTTGAATCTGCTAACACACCTTTTGAATAGTATACATTGTCTTCAAAACCTACACGTACATGACCACCTAAGATAATTGCCATCGTAGCAAGCGGCGTTTCAGATCTTCCGATTCCAGCTACAGTCCATGTTGCATCACTTGGTAAACAATGGATCATGTGCATCAAATCTTCTGGTGTGCCTGGACAAGCGCCTGGTACACCAAGTACAAAATCAAAATGTGCTGGTGAAGCAATTAAACCTTGTTTGATTAAACGTTTGGCATTTTCAATCATACCACGCTCAAACACTTCAATTTCAGGTTTAACACCTAATTCTTTCATACGTGTTGCAAACTTTACCATATACTCACCAGTATTCATGAATACTTCATTACCAAAGTTACAAGTACCAGCACTTAAAGTTGCCATTTCTGGTTTTAACTCAACTGGTTGTAATCTTTCTTCTGGTGTATGCCATGTTGCACCACCAGTTGATGGTTGAACAATTACTGGGCATTTGGCTTCAATTTTTTCTTTGATTTCTTTGTACACATCATAAGATTGAGTTGGATTACCCTCTTCATCTCTTGCATGAACATGTACAATTGAAACGCCCGCTAAATAACACTGGTATGCCGCTTCTGCAATTTCATCTGGCGATACAGGCAAACTTGGTTGAATGTCCTTCGTAACCTCAGCTCCTGTTAGTGCCGCTGTGATAATTAATTTTTCCATAGTACCTCCTCATTATATAATCCTCACATAAATTATATAATGATTTTGTATGAACTACAATACCTATTTTACAGCTTCTCTAACTGCTTCAACAAGTGCTGAAACACCTGTTTCTATGCGCTTTAAGTCCTCTTCTGTCGGAGCACCTTTATACTCTACTGGTTCAACGAAGTCCCAGTTCATTTTAAGTCTAGTATTGATATCATCTAATTCTCTTTGAGCACCACCAGACCAGCCGAAAGATCCTAATCTAAATACTTTTCTATTGATCACTTTCTTTTTACCCAACTCCTCAAGAGCTGCAGCCATTGGTGGGAACATTTTATATTCATATGTTGGCATCGCTAAAACAATACCAGTAGAAGTCCATGCATGACCAAGTATTTTACCCCAAGAATCCTGAGGTACTCTCACTACATTTACTTTAATATCATCTTCTTTTTCTAAACATTTAATTGCATGATTAACACCTGCTTCAGTCATACCATACATAGATCCCCATAAAACAGTGATTTCTTTTCTTGCAGGTCCCTTTTGGTATTTCACATAACGTTTATAATCTTCTACAATTCTATTTGGATCTTTTCTCCAAACAACACCATGACCGGGTGCAATAATTTTAATCGGTAAAGAAGCACATTTCTTAATCGCTTTATCAACAAACATTGAAAATGCGGCTACGATGTTAGCATAGTATCTAACCGCTTCTTTTTCGTAGAATTGAAGATCTTCTTCTGATAATAAATCATCATAATTACCATGATCCACCTTACCATATGAACCAAATGCATCACATGAGAAAAGTGTACCGGTTTCAACATCAAATGTTGCCATTGTATCTGGCCAGTGAACATTTGGAATCTCTGCAAACTGAAGTGTTCTACCACCTAAATCCAATGAGTCTCCATCACCAACAACCATAATATTTTCAGTGTGATTAAAGAAAGCTTCTAACATCGGTTCTGCTTTTTTAGTACACACTACTTTAAAGTCTTTTGAGATCTTTTTTAAGTCTTCAATCCAACCAGTATGATCTGGTTCCATATGATTTAAAATAACATACTCAATTGATGCCGGATCAACATCTAATTCTTTAAGCATATCGAAGAAATTTTGTGGTACACCATCCCATCCACATACACCGTCTATGATTGCTGTCTTTTCACCTTTAACAATATACGAGTTCATAGAAACACCATCCGGAATTTCCCAAAGGCCTTCAAACAACATGTTTTCTATATTGATGGATAATTGATATATACCATCTGCTACTTGTGAAACGTGCATAACACACTCCTTTACTTCTATATTACTAACTGATACTATTTATCAATTAGATTCTATCAAATCATCAGAATATTCGCATAAATACTTTGCATTGTAATAGACACAAGCTAGCCTGTGTCTAAAATCAATTCATTATAACAAGTAAATAAGTCTACCGCAAGAGTCCACTTAAGATTTTGTCTTTGCTTTTACTTTTTTCAATCTAAAGAAATCTTCACGTTCTTTTTCCTCTAATGCATTCTCTATATCTTTAACGATTTCACTGTATTTTGGTATTTGTATTTTGTCCAATCCATTGGCTCTTTTTTGTGTCTTTTTGATTTCCATTGCCAGTTTATACACCGCTGTTTCAATCTCAGCCAATTCATATATCAAATACTTAAGTTCATTAAACTTAGTGAGTGCATTATCAAAAGTAGCATTGGTTCTAAATAAACCATAAGAAGGTTGTAACTCTTTTCTTTCATACTTAACTTTTGGAATCTCAACACCCATCACCGAGTGCAAAAGAATATCATAATCTTCACCTTTAGAGATAGCACCCGACAATTCTTTTACCACATTAGTACCAATGATTATATTGGTATATTGAAGAGATTCATAAGCTTCTTCAAATATATTCGCTATCTGAGTTTGAATATTTTCTGCACGCGAAACAAGCCCCATCACTTCTCTAATGAGAACATTTCTTTTTCTATCAAGTAAGTCATAGCCTTTCTTCGAAAAATCCAGCATAGATTTGGATTTCATCAAATTGGCTTTTGTAGGAGCCATTTTATTCATAAATCACCTAAAAATATTTCTGTAATATCTTATCATCAATACGGTCAAGTTCTGATTTTGGTAAAATTCTTAAAATTTCCCAAGCTAATGCCACACTTTGATTTATATTTCGTTCCTCATTATGTTTTTGTGTGACAAAGCGTTTTTCAAACTGTCTTCCAAATTCCAATAACTTTTGATCACTTAGAGACAAATCACTCTCACCAATAATCTGAGCCAAAGCCCTTACATCTTGTACTTTCGAATAGGATGCAAACAATTGGTTCGCTACATCGGGATGATCTTCTCTTGTATATCCTTCTCCAATACCATCTTTCATCAATCGAGACAAGGATGGTAAAATGCTTACTGGTGGATAAACATTGTTTCTTGATAAATCTCTTCCTAGAACAATCTGCCCTTCCGTTATATAACCCGTTAAGTCTGGAATAGGATGTGATATATCATCATTTGGCATGGTTAAAATAGGCAAGAACGTAATGGAACCTTCTTTCCCTTGTAACACACCAGCTCTTTCATAAAGCGTTGCTAAATCGGAATACAAATAACCTGGGTATCCTTTTCTAGAAGGCACCTCTTCTCTTGCAGAGGAGATTTCTCTAAGGGCTTCACAGTAACTTGTAATATCGGTCATCACCACTAAAATATCGTAATTTTCTTGAAAAGCCAAATACTCAGCTACCGTTAAGGCACATCTAGGGGTACTGATTCTTTCTACAATCGGATCATCCGCTAAATTTAAAAACATCACAACATTTTCAAGAACTCCAGCTTCTTCAAAACTATTTCTAAAGAAAGCTGCATCATCATTTTTTATACCAATGGCTGCAAAAACAACTGCAAATTTTTTCTCTGAATCTCGTAATTTTGCTTGTCTTACAATTTGTGCAGCCAATTCATTATGAGGTAGTCCATTACCAGAAAATATAGGTAATTTTTGACCTTTAATAAGAGTCGTCAATGTATCAATTGTTGAAATGCCTGTTTGAATATAATCTCGAGGATACATTCTTGCTACGGGATTAATTGGACGTCCATTGATATTATACATTTCTTTGCTGTAAATAAAACCACCTTGATCAATGGGTTTACCAACACCATTAAAGGTTCTACCTAGTACTTCTTTTGAGACATTAATTTCAAAAGGTTTGCCCGTAAACTTAACTGCTGAATTGTATCTTGAAAGACCTTGTGTGCCTTCAAAAACTTGAGCAATGACTTGATCGCCCTCAATTTTAATAACTTTTCCCATACGCGTTTTCTGATCATCGGATTTTATCTGAATAATCTCACCATAGGATGCATGGTCAACATGATCTAAGATGATCAAAGGACCTTCAATTTTATCTATTTGTAAATATTCTTGTCTCATCTCTCACCTATTTCTTATACTTCGCAATAAGATCATTGTAGTATTTGTCTATATCTTGCATCAAAAAACCAAAGTCTTGCAAGTCATCGTTTTTGATGGTGTATTTAACTCTAGTCACTCGATTATACAGCTCTGGATCTTTAACCACAGAAATCGGAATTCCCAATTTAATAGCTTCTTTACCTTTTTCATATAAATAATTAATGATTTCTAACATCAGATGCTGTTTCTGAAGAGGCACATAGGTATCTTCTTTATGAAAAGCATTTTGCTGTAAGAATCCAACTTTAATCACTTTCGCTATTTCTAAAATCAAACGTTGATCATCTGGTAGGACATCTTCACCAACCAATTGAACAATATCTGATAATTTGTTTTCTTCATGAAGCACTTTTAACATTTCTGCTCTTAACTCTAAAATATCATCTGATACATTATTAGAATACCACTCTTCTAACATTTTGATATACCCAGAATAAGAGTCTAACCAATTGATTGCAGGATAATGTCTTGCATAAGCAAGCCGTTTATCAAGTGCTAAAAAGGCATTTACATATCGTTTTGTATTTTCTGTTACAGGTTCTGAAAAATCCCCCCCTGCAGGTGAAACGGCTCCAATAATCGTAACGGATGCTTCCTGACCACAGAGTGTTTCAACAAGAGCAGCTCTTTCATAAAAGCCTGCCAATCTAGACGGTAAATATGCTGGATAACCTGCTTCTGCTGGCATCTCTTCTAAACGACCTGATAATTCTCTTAATGCTTCAGCCCATCTCGAAGTACTATCTGCCATAACAGCAACATGATACCCCATATCTCTATAGAATTCAGCAATCGTAATACCGGTATATATACTCGCTTCTCTTGCAGCAACTGGCATATTAGAGGTATTGGCAATTAAAACAGTCCTTTCCATAATCGATTTACCACTCGTTGGATCAATCAATTTAGGAAATTCCTGAAGTACATCTGTCATTTCATTACCACGTTCACCACAACCGATATAAACAATAATATCAGCGTCACACCATTTAGCCAATTGATGTTGTGTCATGGTTTTTCCTGTACCAAATCCTCCCGGAATAGCAGCGGTTCCCCCTTTTGCAATGGGAAAGAATATATCCAATACACGCTGCCCTGTTAGAAGTGGTATCGATAGAATTTTTCTTTCAAGAATTGGACGTTGTTCTCTGACTGGCCATTCTTGATAGAGTTTTATGTCTATATCATCACCATGTTCATCTTCTAATACACATATAATATCTTCTATTTTATACAGACCATCATTAAGTATCTTTTTAACATGTCCTTTTTTACCTGGAGGCATCAAGACTTTATGTTGAATCAAATCTGTTTCTTGTATCCAAGCGATTGGATAACCTTCATCAACAAACTCACCTGCTTCAACCATCATATGAACATCCCAATCAACCGTATCATCAATTGAAATCAATCCAATGCCTTCAGCTATAAAATCGCCAGATAACTCAAACAATTTCTTGAGTGGTCGTTCGATTCCATCAAACATATTTTTGAGTAGTCCTGGTCCTAACTTTAAAGACAAAGGTTTATGTGTTGGTTCAATTACTTCATTTAAAAATAGTCCTTCGGTTTCTTCATATACTTGAATCGTACCAACATCACCTTCAAGAGAAATCACTTCACCGATCAGTTTCTTATCACCCACCATGACCATTTCTCTCATTTTGAAGTCTGACATATAACGACCCTTAACAACTGGACCATTGACCATTATTACTTTAGCTTTGTTTTCCACTGAATTCACCTGCTTCTTCTAACATGTCATAGATTAATTGGCCCATGTATTTTTTATTATCTTCAATTACAGAATCTAAAGATAAATCCAAACGTGTTGTTTGATCATCTTTCATTAGGATAGCGCCACCCAGCATTCTTTTTTCACTGATTTCTATACTCATACACTCAAGCCCTAATGTGTTAAACAAATGGATAAACATCTCTTTATACATCAAATCTCGTTCATGAACAAACATTTTAAAGGAGCCCATTCTACGGATCATTTCTTGATGTTTCTCTATCATTTTTTGTAAATAGGTTTCATATTCTTTAGTATTTACAAATTCAAGCGTATAATCTTTCACGCCTGTTAACAGCACATCAATCATTTCTTTACGTTCTAAAAGCAACCTTCTTTTTCTTTCACTTCTTGCATTTGAAAGACGCTGATCCCGTTCGGTTTTTACACCTTTAAGTAAAGATGTTTCATACCTTGTACGATCATTAATCAACATTTGTTTACGCTCTTCTAGTTCAACAACCATCTTTTCTTCTAAAGCTTGAACTTTATCATCATACTCTTCTTGTTGCCGATCGATGATACGTTTTGTAAATAAATTTAATTTGTCATTGACTGTAATCATTTTGCACCTTCTTTACAGTTTTAATCCGATGGATTCTCTAATATATTTCGTGATAAAGTCACTCTTTATCGACTCTCGTGGTCCTGGTATTTCAACAATCAATGTTTCTTTTGATTGTAGTTTTCTCGTCATAACTTCTTCTTCTATTTTTTCTTTTGTTTTATGCGTTAAAATAATAATACCAATCTTAGGATCTAAAATCAGTTCATCTATCCGGTCTAGTATCTCAAGGTTTTCAGTCAATAACTCTCCTGAGATACCTGCCATTTTCATACCAAGTAATGTCTCTTCATTGTCACTGATTAAATAAGATTCCATTACAATCTACCAATAATAAGAATTGAAATAATTAATCCATAAATTGCAATACCCTCTGCTAGTCCAACAAAGATAAGTGTTTTACCTAAAATCTTAGGATCTTCTGAAACGGCTCCAAGAGCTGATGATCCAACTGCACCAACAGCATATCCTGTACCAATTGTCGCGAGTCCAGTTGCTAAAGCTGCTGCTATGTAACCTAGTCCTGCAGAAGAATTCTCAGCTACAGCAGTTGTTGTTGTATCAGTCATAGCAAATACAGCATCTGGTACCAGTATTGCCATCGCAATTAACATTAAAGGGATAAACGTAAATACATTTACCCTAAGCATCTTCTTTAATAACTTTCTAGACTTTTCATTTTTCTTTACAATATAATAAACGCCAAATCCAACTGTCACCAAAACAATCAGAATATTTAATGCCAAAATTAGTTCCATTATTTTAATCCTCCTACGTTTTCTACTTCTATAGGCTCAAATGATAAGCCATCTCCAGTGTAGTATTTACTAAACATCTCATAATACACCAATCTCAACCCTTGTATTAAAACAATTAGGCCTTCAAGACCAATAACAATTACATTTCCTACTATAAACATGCTCACTTCACCCATCGTTGAGCCAATTAATTTGGCAATGGTGTGAAATGCCATAAAAAGCCCTACATGATTCAATGCAAACGCACCAACTCTAATAAACGACAGCGTATTACTTAACATCCCTAAGAATGTTTCTAATAGTTCAAATCCACTTTCTACATAATATTCTGACGGCGATTCATGATACAACGGCTTTTTCTTCTTAAGTGTATTGGCAAGCGGTTCTCTAATCACCATTAAGATAACCATTAATACCATAATAATTTTCATCAAATCTACTGGTACCCAAGTCATTTCTAAGAAACTACCTGCGACAAGTAATAGTGTCGCAATAAATAAAACAATCCCGGCTATACCATTACGTCCAAATAAACCCTCTTTTATATCTTTGTTTTTGAGTTTGTTTATAACACTGTAACCATAACTGATCATCAAGAATACCAAACCAGACACAACACCAGCGATTAAAACCGTATTGATGTTTTCAATTGGTCTAATGAATATACTGGATACACTTTCTGGGAACAGATTGGAAATCACATGTTCATAACCAAACAAACTGTCATAGAAGAATCCAAACATCATCGAACAGAGTCCAATTCTCATTAATATACCACCAGGGGCTTCTGATTTCTTTTTTATGAAATAACCTGCTATCAACAGCAGAAGTCCTTGACCCAAATCCCCAAACATGGCACCAAACAGCAACATATAAGCCAATCCAACAAATGCTGTTGGGTCCAATTC
>JABXKX010000096.1 GCA_013619035.1 Peptostreptococcaceae bacterium | reverse complement strand
TATCAATGCTTATGGTAAGGATATTGATGTGATGTTAAAGCTGTTTAAAAATGGTGTAGCAAAAAAAATGACAAAAAATGATTATACATTACGATATGACTAAGGAGTCATATTTTTTTGTTTTTAATATGACTACGCGGTCATAATGTGAGTGATTAATCCATATAACCAAGGGTATCATCTAGTTATAGATAAGGAGGCTTTATGAGTATTATAGAAATTAAAAATCTTACAAAGTATTATGGTAAACAAAAAGGTATAGAAGAGGTATCCTTCAAAGTAGAAGAAGGTGAGATCTTTGGATTTATTGGTCCGAACGGTGCTGGTAAATCAACAACCATCCGAACTCTTTTATCATTAATTTATCCAACAAGTGGTGAAGCAACAATTTTCGGAAAAGATATTGTAGAATTTGGTCATGAAATCAAAGAAGAGATTGGTTACTTGCCTTTTGATATCTTGAAATACTCAGCGAGCTTTTACAAAAAAGATTGTTCGAAGCGGATGTATGAATTAGCAAAAATAATGGATCTGGATTTAACTAAGAAGGTAGATGACTTATCTTATGGTAATAAGAAGAAAGTTGGTATTGTTCAAGGCTTATTACATGAACCAAAACTTCTGATTTTGGATGAGCCGACGAGTGGTTTAGATCCTTTAATGCAACAGATCTTCTTTGATTTAATTATTGAAGAAAATAAAAAAGGCACAACAGTTCTATTTTCGTCACATATATTAACGGAAGTACAAAAACTTTGTAATAGAGTGGGTATCATCAAAGACGGCTCTATTGTCAGAGTGGATAACATAGAAGCGCTTAAAGGTGATAATTATAAAAGGTTTACGATTGATGTGAATGATACGACTGGATTTGAACTAAATGGTGTTAGCGATTTAAAAATTGAAGGTGATGGTGTTAACTTCTTATTTAAAGGAGACGTCAATGAGGTGATTTCATTACTGGCGACTAAAAAAGTAAACAACCTAGTTATTGAAGAACCTACTCTCGAGGAAATCTTCATGCACTACTACCAATAAGGAGGGTGTATGAATATTTTAAAACATGAATTGAAGCTCTATAGAAATACTACGATTATATGGACCGTTTCATTGGCATTGGTTATGGTGTTCTTTACAAGTATTTTTCCTTCATTTCAGGACAGTGCTGAAGCTATGAATAAGATATTGGAATCATTTCCTGATGCACTAAAACAGGCATTGGGATTATCAACTATGGACCTTTCATCAGCCATTGGTTTTCTTGGATTTATGTTTGCGTATGTTGTTTTGGTTGGAGCTATTCAGGCGATGAATTTAGGTTTATCAATTCTTTCGAATGAACAAAGAGATAAAACAGCAGATTTTTTACTGGCGAAACCAATTAAACGTATAAATGTGGTACATGCGAAACTTATTGCTGGACTGATTAATTTAGTGTTTACAAATATTGTGTTTGCAATAGTATCAGTCATTTCCATCAATGCAATAGAAAATGATTACTCCTCAAAGATTTTGATGCTCTTTATTGGCTCGTTATTTTTAATTCAACTATTTTTCTTAAGCTTTGGCATGTTGTTGTCGGTATTCATGGACAATTTAAAGACTGTCATTCCAGTTTCGTTAGGTGTGGTATTTGGATTCTTTATATTAAACCTATTAAATGAATCGCTTTCTGGAAAACCTTTAACAGCTATATCACCATTTGCATATTTCAGTACCACAGGTATTTATGAAAATAGTGCTTATGATACCAAATGGCTGATACTAAATTGTATTTTGGTTGTTGGCTTTACTGTTGGCGCTTATGTGAAGTATATCAAAAAAGATATACCATCTGTTTAATCAGGAGCTCTAGATTGGAGGATTTTATGAATATTGTTTTGAGAGAATTAAAATCAATCAGACGATCGCTGATTATCTGGTGTAGTAGTATTGTATTTCTAATATATGTTGGTATGGTCAAATATGATGGTTACAGTAAGGCTGGAGAGTCGGCTAACGAAATGATGGAAAATTTGCCTGCGGCTATGAAAGCTGTTTTTGGTATAGGGGACTTAGACCTCGCACTTGCTAGCGGTTATTATATTGTGTTTTTAATGTATTTTGTATTGTTATGTGGTATTCATGCCATCATGCAAGGTTCGGTTGTGCTTTCAAAAGAAGAACGAGATAAAACAGCAGATTTCTTACTTGTGAAACCTGTAAAACGAACGCAAGTTCTGACCTCAAAAATAATTGCAAGTCTAATTAGCATGGTTATTCTAAATGCAACGACATGGATTACATCTATATTGATTGTGGATGTTTATAATAATGGACCGTCTATCAATGATTTGATTGCAAAATTAATGATTGGATTGTTTATTACTCAGTTGGTGTTTTTCGCAATTGGTTTATTGATTGGCGTATTGGTTAGAACAACTAAAAAAGCAACTGGTATTTCAACAGGATTTTTACTGAGCACCTTTATATTATCAGCTGCGATTGATATGTATGATAAGTTAGATTTTCTGAAATACTTAACACCGTTTAAATACTTCGATGGTAAAAAAATATACCTAGAAGGCTTTAGTGGTTTCTATATAGTTCTATCGGTAATTATTGTTGTGATATCAGTTGGAAGTTCATATGTTATATATAAAAATAAGGATATACATGTGTAAATCCATCGTTTGATGGGTTTTTAAATTTGCAAGTCATCTTTCATTTATAAACAAATGTGAATCCTTCAATTCTTTTCTTATATAGTGTTTTACAAATGTTTAACTTTGTGTATAATGAACTTGTAAATAATTTTTGCAATTTCACAAATTAAATATTGCAAAATCTAAATATATGGAGGGAATTATGAGTAAGGTTAAAATTACAGAAACCGTATTAAGAGACGCTCATCAATCATTGATTGCAACTAGAATGAAATTCCATGAAATGGAGCCGATTTTAAAGGATTTAGATCAAGTCGGTTACAATGCATTAGAGATGTGGGGTGGTGCTACATTCGACACATGCCTTAGATTTTTAAATGAAGATCCATGGGAAAGACTTAGAAAAATTAGAGCACAAGTGAAAGATACCAAGTTACAAATGTTACTTAGAGGTCAAAACATCTTAGGTTACAAACATTATGCAGATGATGTGGTAGAAGAGTTTGTTAAGAAATCAGTAGCAAATGGTATTGATATTATTAGAATATTTGATGCTTTAAATGATACAAGAAATTTAAGAGTTGCTCTTGAAACAACTAAAAAAGAGGGTGCGCACGCACAGGCTGCGATTTCTTATACAATTAGTCCAGTTCATACGACTGAAGTTTATGTAAAACTTGCTAAGGAAATGGAAAGCATGGGTGCAGATTCTATATGTATCAAGGACATGTCGGGTTTATTAACACCTTACTATGCTGAAGAATTGGTAGGTGCTATTAAAAAGAATACATCTGTTCCTTTAGAAATTCATTCACATGCAACTAGCGGACTTGCTAGTATGATGTATATGAAAGCTATTGAAGCCGGTGCTGATATTATTGATACAGCGGTATCAACATTCTCAATGGGTACATCACAACCACCGACTGAGTCATTTGTTGCAACATTAAAAGATACAAAATATGATACAGGTCTTGATTTAGAAAAAATAAATAAGATCGCTGAGTATCTTAATCCTATAAAAGATAAATATATGAAAGAGGGTACCTTAAATCCTAAAGTAATGGGCGTTAATATCAATACACTTTTATATCAAGTACCAGGTGGTATGTTATCAAATCTAGTTTCACAACTGAGCATGCAAAACGCGCTTGATAAGTTTGATGATGTGTTAAAAGAAGTGCCGAGAGTTAGAGAAGATTTAGGTTTCCCACCTCTTGTTACACCAACTAGTCAAATTGTTGGTACACAAGCAGTATTTAATGTTATCTCAGGAGAAAGATATAAAATCATTCCTAAAGAAGTAAAAGCTTATGTTAAAGGGATGTATGGTAAGTCTACAGTACCAATGAGCAAAGAAATGATTCAAAAGATTATTGGGAATGAAGAAATCATTACTTGTAGACCAGCTGATTTAATTAAGCCACAATTAAATGACTTTAGAAATGATATGAAAGAGTATTTAGAACAAGAAGAAGATGTATTGTCTTATGCATTGTTCCCACAAGTTGCTGAGAATTTCTTCAAATATCGTCAAGCAGAAAAATACAAGATTGATTCAGACTTAGTAGATCGTGAAAATAAAACTTATCCAGTTTAAGCTATCATTATGATAGCTTTTTTTTTGTAAAAATTTCTATTTGAAGTCTGTAGCGAAACAATTGATATAACTTATATAGTCATAAATGAAAAGTGTCAAAGACACTTTTCTTATCTTGCAATGATTTTCTGAAAATGCTATACTGATATCGCCTTAGCCCTTTGTTTTGCAAGGTATGAGAAGAAAGTGAGATTGTATGATTGGTATAGGAATAGATATCATTGAAATTGATAGAATTGAAAAAGCCTTATTAAAACAAGATCGATTTTTAGAAAAACTATTTACAGAGTACGAAAGAACTTATTACCAAGAAAAAGGGCAGAAAGCTGAGACGATTGCAGGTATTTTTGCTGCGAAGGAAGCGGTTGCTAAAGTTTTAGGCAAGGGTGTTTCGGGTTATACTTGGCAAGATATTGAAATAAAACATGATTCAAATGGAAAACCAGAAGTCTTTTTATACAAAGGTGCATGTGCGCAGGCAGAAGAGCTTTGTATCAAGAAGATTTTGGTATCGATTTCACATTGTAAAACGTATGCTGTGGCAAATGCAGCAGGTGTTTAAGGGGGAAGTATGATGTTAAATAGACCAGTATGGGTAGAAATTAATTTAGATAATCTAGTGCATAATATTAGTGAAGTTAGACGTGTAACAAGAGATGATGCTAAAGTGACAGCAGTTATAAAAGCAGATGGTTATGGCCATGGTGCAGTTGTTATTGCACAAACACTTTTAGAAAATGGTGCAGATCGATTAGCGGTTGCAACACTTACTGAAGCGTTACAACTTAGAAAGACGTATCCAGAAACTGAGATATTGGTATTGGGTTATACTGAAGAATCTTCAATTCATTTAGCCATTGAGAATAGATTGATTCAAACAATCTATACTTATCAGCAAGCAGTTAAATTCAATGAAATTGCAAAAAAAATGAATCAAACATTAAAAGTTCATATCAAATTAGATACTGGTATGACAAGACTTGGTATGATGCCTGAAGTTGAAACCATTGAAGTTATTAAGAACATCATGAGTTTAGAAAATCTGTATGTAGAAGGTCTGTATACACATTTTGCTAGAGCTGATGAATACAATAAAGAAGCCACTCAAAAACAAGTTTCAAATTTTGAGTTTATTAGAAAAGGCCTAGAATCTGAAGGCATTACACTTGATATTTATCATGTGTCTAATAGTGCAAGTATTATAGATTTACCAGAATATAATTATGATATGGTCCGAGCTGGAATCATGCTTTATGGTTTATATCCGTCAGATGAAGTTAATAGGGACGACGTGAAATTAAAAGAGGTGATGTCACTTCATACTAAAATTTCAAGAGTTCAAGAGGTTTCAGGATCGGTTGGCATAAGTTATGGACATAAGTATGTTACTGAAGAAGCTCAAACAATTGGAACACTACCAATTGGCTATGCAGATGGATATTCAAGAAGTCTGACTTTCAAAGCAGAAGCTATTATTAAAGGCAAGAATAAAAAAGTGCCTGTGATTGGGCGTATCTGTATGGATCAATGTATGATTGATGTATCAGATGTTGAAGTTGAAATTGGAGATGAGATTATTCTATTTGGTGAAGATATGGATCAAAGAATATCTATTGACGATATTGCAAGTCACCTGAATACAATTAACTATGAAGTTGTTTGTATGATTAATAAACGTGTACCAAGGGTATATACTAAATCGGGTGAAGTTGTAAAGATTATTGATTATATTATGGCACTTTAATCCAAGTTGCGATATAATAATATTATCAGTAGAGTGGGAGATAGATATGAAACGTAAACGTAGAAGTAATTATCAGTTTAATGATGCTGTATTAAAAAATGGCTATGAGGCAATGGCTAAAATAAACTTGGGATTTGCAGAATCTGGTATGAGCGGTGCCTCAGATGATTTCATGTCATATGAAAAAATATTAGCAACCAATACATTTGTGGAGCGTGATGACTTTGACGATTAAACGCGGTGAGATTTATCTTGCTGACTTAAGTCCAGTCGTTGGTTCTGAGCAAGGTGGACAAAGACCTGTACTCATAGTACAAAATGATATTGGAAACAAGTATAGTCCCACTGTAATTGTAGTTGCAATTACAGCTCAAATTACCAAATCAAAACTACCAACACACGTTGAACTACCAGCTCAGGGTAATGGGTTGAATAAAGATTCCGTGATATTAGGTGAACAAATACGTACAATAGATAAGAAACGCTTGCTTCAGTTACTTGGTTCCTTAGAAGATGAATATATGGAACGGGTGAATGAAGCGTTAACCATTAGTCTAGAACTCGTAGACTTCATAAATAATTAACGATTAGAAATTCTACCACTCCTTGATTCTATCAAGACGCGGAAGAATTTTTTCTTTGTATTCAGCTTGTAAATATAGTAAAATAAAGAATAGAGTAAGGAGGATTTATGAAAGGCAAAATTTCATTCAGTATAAATTTAGTTTTAATAATAATTATCATAATGTTATTGAGTACAGGGTTTTCAGCTGGAGTCAATTATGATGCTGGATCATCAACAGATCCTGTTGTAACACAGAGTTATGTGGAAGGTCGAATCAATGCATTAAGTGCTAGTTTTGATGAAAAATTAAGTATTATCGAAAATAATTCTGGCGGATCTCAAGTAGCATTTAATGTGTTTGAAGTTAAGAATGGACAGACGGTTATGCTTGAAGAGAATAGTTTGTTTATTTTAAGATCAGGTGATGTTGTTGCAGTTATTGATGCAAATTCTGGTGGTGGTATATCAGATTTAACAACAGGATTAGATATTATATCAGGTGAGACGATTATAAAGAATCACTTGTTATTAACGCCTCGTACTGATGGTCGTGGGGTTCGGTTTAATTCAGATGGATGGGTTATGATCAGTGGTGGTTATAAAGTCCAATAATATGAGGGAAAAGGTTTAGGAATTCTATTTGCTAAACCTTTAATTACGTTTAAGCATGGAAGGTTATATAAATGAAAAAGAATAGTATATATATCATTTTAATATTAGCATTAGTAGTAACAACATTTATAAATGTAAGTGACCGTATGGCAGTAGAAAGCACGGCTAAATCGACAGAAATCACATTATCATATGATGATTTTGATGATTTGAGTAAACAATCAGAAGAAAATGTTGTTTGGTGGTTTAACCATTTCTCAAAAATAGGGATTCAATCGGTTTCATTAACGGAAGAAAGCCTTCATTCATTAGTAGCATCAGGTAATGAGTTGGAACTTGAAGTTTTACACAATCTGAAGAAAGATACATTATGGGAAACGCGTTACCCAAAATCATTTGTTGAATATATTCAAAATGAAGATTATGACTTAAATGATGTGGTGGTTGTTTCTGAAGACCAAGAGTTAAAAGAATTTATTCTAAATGGTTTATCTGAAAGATACCCAGGAGAATTTTATCAGGTATTTGAAAATGGCGATCATTATGCTATTTTACTAGATGGACTAGAAAGTGAATTGAGATACTCACCTATCTATAAAACTTTTGATACTTCTGGAAATGCGATGAACGAAAACAAAGATATTGTAGAATCTGCAATCTATTATTATGGGATTGATTTTGATGCAACTAAAATTGAAAATATCCAAAAGGGCAATCTAGAGGTTAATTTAAGACCTTGGAACAATATGAGATATCCTGAGAAGTTAATTGAAGCGTATGATAACACTCTAAAAGAATTTGATATTACACCAAGAATGTTAATCTTCTCTGGAAAAGAAGTATTAGGTTATCCAGATGATTATGTTGCATTATATGAATATATGACAGAGCATGACATTGTACCTGTATTGATTGAAACGACAGTGCAAAGATCAAATACAGAACAACAAGGTATCATGCAATTAACTAAAGATATGAATTACAATGCTGTTAGGTTAATGCCAATGGTAGAATATCTTCAAGAACGCTATCAACACTATAATTATGATGGTGGTGAAGAAATAGAAAATGTTATGTTTAGAGCTATTACAGAGAGAAATATTAGAGTCATCTATTTTAGACCATTTTTAATTGATAAAGAAACGTATGTAACAGATGCGAAAGAGTATACAAAGACATTTACACATTTAGCAACAAGACTTGAAGATCATAATATGACTTTAGGTGAATTTAGTGTGATGGATTTTAAAGCGGACAATCTATTCAGTGGTATTATTACTGGATTCGGATTATTATCAATTATAATCTTAGCTGCTAGATTCTTCTTAAGATTACCAAGTAAAGTAGAATATGGTTTACTACTTCTTGGGGGTATCTTAATTGCTGCAGCTCTTGTTGTTGCACCTAATCTAGGTAGACAGCTGCTAGCGTTGACTGGCGCGATGACTATTTCGTCATTAGGCGCTGTAATACTTGTGAGCTTTGCAAGAGATTTACTCATTGACAAACGCGTGTTTAAGCTAAGAGAAATTATTTTAAGAAGCATTCTTTTTACTTTGATGATGGGACTGTTAGCTTTATTAGGCGGTATGATTGTTGGCGGGTTATTATCACATTCTAAGTACTTATTGGAGATTGAATTCTTTAGAGGTGTTAAGATCAGTGAAATCTTACCACTCGCTATATTTATTGTTTTATATCTTCTTAAATTTGGATACAATAGATCTACAGAGGAAATTAAGAATACAGAGTTATTACCTAAAGATTTATTTAGATTTTTAAATATTAATATTAAAGTTATCTATTTGTTAACGGCAGGTATAGGTATGGC
>JABXKX010000147.1 GCA_013619035.1 Peptostreptococcaceae bacterium | reverse complement strand
CTATATGATTAAGAAGTTAAAATACTTAATTATTTGTACTCACCTATTTTACAGCATTTTTCTGTGTTTTTCAAACCCCTTTCATTTTTCTTTAGAGATCTTTAACAAAACACAAAACCTATTATAATAAATATTACCCAAAAGTGCAAATCAAAACCCAAAAAGTATATACAAATTAGAAAGTGTCGTCTCCTATCACAAGTTACTAAATATCAAAAAATAAAAAATAGGCCTTAGCCTATTTAAATGACGTACTATATAGCTCTCTCAATCTTACCAGCTCTTAGACATCTTGCACAAACTCTGATTCTCTTTGGCGAACCGTTAACGATAGCCTTAACTCTTCTTAAGTTTGGAGACCAAGTTCTTCTAGTATGATTTAACGCGTGAGAAACATTGTTACCAGATACTCTACCTTTACCACATACGAAACATTCTTTAGCCATATATAACACCTCCTTCGAGTGAATAAACATTATCAACAGATATATTTTAACAGAATCTTAAATAGGATTCAAGATTTATTTTTAATCTTTTGATAGAATTATTAAGAATTCTCCTGAACCTGTTTCAATTCTGACTTCATGTTCTAAGAATACATTACTGACCCCTCTAGATTCATGAAAGTATAACGTCTCATTTTCTAAAGGATATTCAAGACCAAAGGTCCTGACTTTTTTGACTTCCTGAGAAATCGGCACAATTGATATAAAATCACCTTTTTCACCGTGCAATGTCATGTCGCCATTGCAATAATAAATCCGATTATAATAATCAAGTACGCAAGCTAGTATATCATGATTCCAAAAACGTTTCAATAGGTGAATATTAGTTATTGCATGATCCATGCGTTTTCCTGTCATTCCCATTAAACTAACTTCTTTTGGACATAGCTCAATAGCATAATCTATTGCGAGTTCTGAGTCTGTCGCATCTTTTTTAGATGGATAACTATAAATTGGTATATCATAAGTCCTATAGCGCTCTAACAGAGCATTATCAATAGAATCAAAATCACCAATAATGACATCGGGTTTAATATTTAAATAGTCTAAATGGTGCAAACCACCATCTACAGAAATAATATAAGCATCATCAAAGTGGTCTCTCATCTCATCTAAATGTTCAATAGGTCCACTTGCAACAATTACACATTTATTCATAAGCTTTAAATATCTCCTTAAAGTCAGATACTGTCTTATGTACATCTTCTGCATTAAATACAGCTGAACCTGCTACTAAACACGTCGCACCTGCATCTGCTATTTGTTTGGCATTAGTAAGTTTAACACCACCATCAATCTGAATCTCAACATTAAGATTTTTTTCATCAATCATCGTTCTTAAACGAGTAATTTTAGAAAGCGTGGTCTCAATAAAGCTTTGACCTCCAAATCCTGGATTAACTGACATTAAAAGTACCATATCAAGTTCTGGTAGTATCTCTTCTACTGTGCTTAAAGATGTTGCAGGATTTAATGACACCCCTGCTTTTACACCATAAGATTTAATCAATTGAATTGTGCGGTGTAAGTGAGGACACGCCTCAACATGTACAGTAATAATATCTGCACCAGCATCTACAAATTCCTTTATGTATTGATCTGGATTTTCAATCATCAGATGTACATCAAATGGCATAGCCACTTTACCTTGAATCGCTTTCATCACCACTGGTCCGAAAGAAATGTTTGGTACAAAATGTCCATCCATAATATCAATGTGTAGCCAATCTGCGCCTGCAGCCTCTACTCTTTTAATATCGTTAAGTAAATCAGCAAAGTTTGCTGATAATATTGAAGGTGCTAATTTTACCATGACTTATACCTCCTATGTTCCTCTAAAGCATTCATAAAGTAAACATATGACTCATAACGACTCCGACTGATTTCTCCAGCGTTTACCGCCAGTTTGACAGAGCATTTAGGTTCATTAAGGTGTTTACAATTATTGAACTTACAATTCGAAGCATATGATTTGAACTCTATAAAGCATTGTGATAAATCTTCTAATTCGATTTCATTGATATCCATAGATGTAAATCCAGGAGTATCCACAACCATACCACCTGTATCAAGTGCAAATAACTCACTATGTCTAGTTGTATGTTTACCTCTCGAAATCTTTTTACTGAGTTCACCAACCTCTAAGTTAATACCTTCTTGTAGTTCATTTAATAAAGAAGATTTACCTACACCTGATGGTCCAGCAAATACAGAAATTTCATCTTTTAACACTGCCTTTAAAGCATCAATTTCAATACGATTGGTTGCACTTGTTGGAACAACTTGATAACCCGCTTTAATATAAATAGCTTCTAACTCTTTTATATATGTCGCTTGATCTAAGTCTACCTTGTTAAAACATAAAACAGCCTTTAGGCCTCTATATTCACAAATAGCGAGTAACTTATCCAGCAAATTAATATTTGGATCTGGTTGAGCAACTGCAAATACCACTATGGCTTGAGTGACATTGGCTACAGGTGGTCTGACAAGTTCAATAGTTCTATCAAAGACTTCCTCTACTCGACCTTTTGTCGGATTGGCTTCATCAATTGATATATCTACCTTATCACCTACTAAAGGGGAAATGTTTCTCTTTTTAAAGATACCTCTAGCACGACATTCTATAACCTCATCGCCAATATTTACATAGTAAAATCCAGCAATTGCTTTCATTATGATTCCTCGCATTATACCTCCTAGCACAACGCATCTATTGTATAATTTTTAGTTTGAAAAGTCAACTGATGTTGATGTGTATAACTCATCATTTATAAAGAAACTTAAAGTTCCTTGTCCAGATCCAGGAATCTCAACTTTTACACCTGGATTCTCTTCTGTTACAGAATGAACTTGGTTATGAACCACTGTAAAAGTACCATTTTGTTCAAACATAACCTTTAGTGTAACATCTTGACCCACAAAGTTCGGAACAGGTACATTGTAAGATTTAATCACAATAGCGTTTGGATCAGTCTCTTCATCATCAGTACCTTCTTCAGGGTCTTCTTCTCCAGTACCAAGCGAGATAATAACACTGATCATTACATCTAAATCAACTTCTGTACCTTCAGCAATACTCTGAGTTATAACATGATCTTTTTCTATCGTTGGATGGTTTTCATAAGTGATATCATCCACTTCTAAACCAATATCTAGAATTCTTTTTTGAGCTTCTTCTAATGTTAAGTCAGTTAATCTAGGCACGATAATCAAATTATATTCAGGTCCTAAACTTACCACAACATTAATGACAGCATCGTCATTAGCTTCTGTCCCAGGAGCAGGATCTTGTGATAAAATAAACCCTTTATCAATATCATCATTAACATAGTCTACAGCGCCTAAATCAAATTTAGAATTTTGTAATTCTACTTCTGCATCTGCCAATTGTTTTTGTATCAGATTTGGTATAACCGCTAATGTAGAACCTTCTGATGGATATAACGTTACTTTGTAAGTTGGACGTAGTTTAGTACCCGCTGCAGGCGATTGACTAGAAACACTACCTGAAGGTACAGCATTGTTCTTTTCACTTGAACCAATTAACACTTCATGTCCAATCGCTTCTAAGGTAGAGGTCGCCTCTTCTACTGTCATACCCACAACGTTTGTCATTTCAACAAAATCTGGTTCCGCAGTTTTATCAGGCTCTAAACGAGTTACAATAAATATAACAAGTACCATTATAAATGCCAATAAGACCACACCGATCATCGCTACTATATTTTTATTTTGTTTTTTTACTGGGCTTTTACTTGATGGTTTCTTCGTTGTTTTCTTCGTCATTGTTCTTTTCTCACCCTTTTTAATATCGAAAGCTTCTAAACTTGGTAACTTTTGAGTTGCATCATCTGCATCAAAATCATAAAAAGCTACATTTTCTTTAGGATTATTAATAATCTTATCCAGATCATCTATCAATTCTCTAGCATTTTGATATCTCTGATTCACATTCTTCAGAAGACTCCTTGTCACAATGCTTTCAAGTCCTTTATGAAACATACTGTTAATTTCAGTAGGTGCAACAATATCATCTTTCATATGTTTCAAAGCGATTTCTACTGCTGTATCACCTTCAAAAGGTACTTTTCTAGTTGCCATCTCATACATCAAAACACCTAACGAGTAAAGATCTGTTCGTTCATCTACATTTCTACCACGAGCTTGTTCTGGCGATGAATATCTAATCGATCCAACCGCTTCACTAGAATAAGATGTTGTTGTTTCTGATACAGCGCTCGCTATGCCAAAGTCAGCTACTTTTAAAGTACCCTCTTTTGAGACTAATATGTTGTGTGGCTTAATATCTCTATGAATAATTTGATTACTATGCGCATGTTCTAAAGCAAGTGCAATCTGTTTAGAAAAATCAGCGATTATTTCATTGGTTAAAAAACCTTCGTAATTAGCGATGTACTCCTTTAAAGTTTCTCCAGGCACCAATTCCATTACAATGTATGGAATATCGTCTTCAGAGCCAACATCATAGATATTCACTATGTTTTGATGTGATAAACTTGCAGCAGCTTGCGCTTCTTTTCTAAATTTATCTAAAAACTCTTGATCTTGTACATATTCACCTTTGAGTATTTTCACAGCGACGTTTCTATTCAGCAAATGACATTTTGCTTTATAAACGATAGCCATGCCACCCGTTCCAACTTTTTCAAGTAATTCGTATCTACTTCCTAATATTTTACCTATCATGATTCACCTCTTCTAACACTCTTCGGTCAACGAAACAAGGATCACTGAAATATTATCAGTTCCACCTCTCTCATTGGCCAATTCGACTAAAAAATTAACTGCTTCATTTATCGTATGAGTATTAATCGTATTTAAAATTTCTTGATCGTCAACTTTTTCAGTTAAACCATCCGAACATATTACTATTTGTTTAATAGATCCAATGTCATAATTTGAATAATCTACTTCTACAGTAGGATCTGTTCCTATTGCTCTTGTAATCACATGACGTTTAGGATGAGTTTTAGCTTCTTCTTTAGTGATTTCACCATTTGCAACAAGATTCTCAACCAACGAGTGATCTGTTGTGATTTGATCCACCCCTTTTTCGTTTACAAAGTAAATTCTCGAATCACCTACATGACCCAAATGAATCTTATCCCCTTGTAATAAAACCATCGAACACGTTGTACCCATACCTCGATACTCAGTATTATCCAATGATTTTAGGTAAACTTGCTTATTGGCTTCAACAATAGCTTGACGAATACAATCTTCAAAATCACCTGCTTCTATATGGCTTCTTATATAAGCTACAATAGTTTCTACCGCAGTTTGACTAGCAATTTCACCAGCTAAGTGACCACCCATTCCATCTGCAACGATATAACACTGTAAATCATCACATAATTTTACCGTATCTTGATTGTTGGTTCTTTTTTTACCTACGTCAGTTTTGTAAGCAACCTGGAACATAAACACCTCTATTTTCTCAACAATTTACAACAGTAGAAACCATCTGTTTTATCAACATTTGGAAACAACTGTAAATCTTTGTCCTCGTTTATAGGGAGTATCTCAAACTCTGTATGCGACTTTAAGAATGCTTCTACCATCAACCTATTCTCACTCGGTTCAATGGTACATGTACTATAAACAAGAACGCCCCCTTGTTTTATATACTTAGATGCTTGATCTAATATAGTCATTTGTATGTCATTTAACGCCAGAATATCTGCTTCAGTTTTCTGATACTTGATATCAGGTTTTCTACGGATAATACCCAAACCTGAACACGGTGCATCAACAAGAACTTTATCAAACATATTTACAAAAGATTCATTGAAAACAGTTGCATCATTTTCAAATAGTCTGATATTGTTTAGCTTTAGTCTCTTGACATTTTCTTTTACCAAATCTAACTTTCTCTCAGTAATATCACAAGCATATACTTGTCCCTTATTCTCCATCAATTGGCTGATATGAGTTGTTTTGCCGCCTGGAGCAGCACATAGATCAAGTACATATTCTCCAGCTTTAGGGTCTAATATACGACTGACCATCATCGAACTTTCGTCTTGAATCGTAAAATGTCCCAATCCGAATTCGGGAATTTGATCAATACTTAAACTACCTAAACTTGTTACAATTATACCTTCTTCTACTATATCACTTTTTACACACTCTAGTCCTGAAGATTTAAGTTTTGTCATTAAATCTTCACGATTTATTAATAAAGTGTTTGTACGTAACACCAAATGCGGCGTTTCATTGTTCGCTTTTAATAAATCTTCGGTAAAAGATAGGCCATATGCTGCTAACCATCTGTCCACCATCCATAAAGGATGTGAGTATTGAATAGATAATCTTTCATTATCTGCTTTTGGCAATTCAACTGTATCCAAATTACGAATCATATTTCTTAAAATACCATTTACAAATCCTGAATGTCTTTTATTTACTTTCTTAGTTAATTTAACAGCCTCGTCAACAACTGCCGAATTAGGAACTTTGGTTAAATAGATGATTTGATAAGCACTCATTCTTAAAATATTAAGAATTTCTGGTTCGATTTTCTTTAGACGTATGCTAGAAAACTTTCTAACCACATAATCCAAATACATTCTATTTTCTACAACACCATAAACTATTTTACTGATGAATCCCATATCTCTTGATTCAATATCTTCTCTTTTTTGAATATCTTGAATCAGTTTATTTGTAAATCTGTTGTTATCGATTTCATTAAGCGTCTCTAAGACAACTTTTCTTGCATTTACTTTCATATTACTCCTTTACTAAAACGCGACAAAAGGTAGATACAATCTACCCTTAATCTCTACCATTTCTTAATACAATTAATCTTACTGTTGATAACAATGCTGACAGCATTGCTGCAACATATGTTAATGCGGCTGCATTCAGTACTTTCTTAGTACCCACCATATCTTCTTCGTAAACCATACCATACTCAGTTAACATTTCAATTGCTCTATGACTGGCATTAAATTCAACTGGTAATGTTACCACATGGAACAATGTAATCATGATATAAGCAATGATACCTAAGTCTAATAAGATCAAACCACCCGATCTAGCTAAGAGTAAACCACCCAAAACTAAAAATGGAGACAATTTAGTTGCTATATTAGTTGCTGGTACTATTGTAGATCTGATATTCAGTGGTGCATATCCCACACTGTGCTGTACAGCATGACCACATTCATGGGCTGCAATACTAGCAGCTGATATACTCGCCTGATCAAACACATGAGGTGATAACGTCACGGCTTCACTTCTCGGATCGTAATGGTCTGTTAATTTGCCTCGACCTCTTACAACCTGTACATGAGATAAACCATTTCGTCTAAGAATTTCCTTAGCCACATCGGCGCCAGTCATTCCAGTTGCATTTCTAACTTTTGCATATTTATTATAATTTGCTTTGACTCTACTCTGTGCATAAAACGCAAGGATCATCGCAGGAATTAATATCCAAATTGTTGAATAGCCATAATACATTGTATCACTCTCCTAATTTTATACCTGTTTCAATTGTATTACCTAAAATATATTGAGAAACAGTCATTCGTTTTTTATTGGGCATTTGAATTTCTTTTAATAACAATTGTTTGTCATGACAATTCACAATTATACCATCACTTGATACAGAAACAACTTCCCCAGCTTGACCTGTAGAGTTTGATTCTAATACTTCAGTAATAAAAATTTTCATTTTTTCACCATGGATAGTTGTTGTCGCCACTGGCCAAGGATTAAATCCTCTAATCAAATTATGAATCTCAAAAGCTGAGTTATCCCATTTGATAATGGCCATTTCTTTGTCCATCTTCGGTGCATATGTAGACTCTTCATCTATTTGAGGCGTTCTGTTGATGATACCCTTTTGAATATCCAAAACAGTTTTTAAGATAACCTCTCCACCTTTTGCTGATAATTCATCATGAAGCATGCCTGCAGTCATATCCATCGGGATATCTACTGTGATCTTATCAATCATATCTCCTGCATCCAGTTTCTTAACCATGTACTGCGTTGTAACTCCAGATTTCATTTCACCATTAACTATAGCAAAATTGAGCGGCGCTGCACCACGTAATTTAGGCAATAAAGAGGCATGAACATTGATACAACCCAGCGTAGGGATATCTAATATCTCCTGAGACAGAAGTTGACCATAAGCCACTACAACAATTAAGTCTGGCGCAAGTGCTTTTAAAACATCTATATCATCACTTTTTTTAATTTTCTCTGGTTGATAGACTGGAATATCATGCTTTATAGCATGTTCTTTCACGGCACTCATAGCAAGTTTTTTGCCGCGACCCTTAGGTCTATCTGGTTGAGTAAAAACTGCAGTCACTTCAAAGTTTTGAATTAAAACCTCTAAACAAGGTACTGCAAACTCTGGTGTACCCATAAATACAATTTTCATTATCCTTCTACCTCAATAACTTCATCCGTCTCAATGACTTCATCCGTCTCAATGACTTCATCCGTCTCAACAACTTTATCCGTAAATAAAATGCCATCTAAATGATCTAATTCATGACATATTGCTCTAGACATCAGGCCTTCACCTTCAAGGAAAAATTCTTCGCCTTCTAAATTCATTGCTTTTACTTTAGTGTACGCAGGACGTTCTACATAACCCGAAACACCTGGGATACTCAAACAACCTTCAGCATCCAAATACTCGCCTTTTTGATCAACGATAACAGGATTTATCAATACTTTAACACCTGTTTCATCATAAATATCGATGACACAGATTCTTTTTAAAATACCTATTTGAGGTGCCGCTAATCCAACACCATCCGCGTCATACATCGTCTCAATCATATCTTCAACGAGTATTTTGATACGATCCGTTACTTCTGATACTTCTCTACATTTTTTTCTTAGAATTGGATCTGAATCCACTCTTATTTCTCTTAAAGCCATAAAGACCTCCTATAATAAACTCATGGGATTTATATTAATATTGATATAAACATCATTTCTTACTACCTTATCTCTATGCTGAATACATACATGGTGTAATAT
>JABXKX010000640.1 GCA_013619035.1 Peptostreptococcaceae bacterium | reverse complement strand
AGATTCCAGGTTATAGTTCTTATCTACATCCTTATGATGATAAAACATTAATTGGTGTTGGTATGGAAACTAAAATGGTTCAAGGAAGAGTCGTTAACGATGGTGTTAAGATTTCGCTTTTCGATGTCAGCGATTTTAACAATCCGGTTGAAAAGGACAAAGTCATTCTTGGAACCGGAAACAGCAGTACAGATGTGACATATGATCATAAAGCATTTCTTTTCAATAAAGAGAAGAACATCCTGGCGATACCAGTTCAAATTATAAGTGGTGATTACACCAGACTTTCAAAAGATGCTTATGTATTTAATTTTACTACAGAAGGCATGTTAAACTTCAAAGGTAGAATAGCTCATTCAACAACATTTGAAAGTGAAAGCTCATACTACGATCATAATGACAGTGTCACTAGGATTATGTTTATAGGAAATGATCTTTATACACTTTCAAACAATTGGCTTAAGCTCAACGATTTCGAAACACTCAAGTCATTAGATGTGTTAAGAAGATAGTCGTTAATTAAACAGACATGCATATAAAAATGTAGGGCTGTTGTTGTGCACGGAAGCTATAAAAATGGACTAGAAGCGAATGAGGAGGTGAGTCGGATGGAAAAGGTTTCTGCAGCCAGATGTGATTCTTATGAGGAAAGTATTGTATTTCAAGCAGTTAGAGAGGCGATTCGAAAGATTGGGTTTGAACTTCCTGAGGGAAAGAGAGTTTTGATTAAACCGAATATCATGTCACAGAACAAACCGGAGCAACACACAATTACACATTTTTCAGTTATCGATGCCATATGTCGATTATTGAAAGAACGGAATAATGATATTTTCATTGGAGAATCTATAGCTTTCTATCAAAAGGGACTCACTCAAAAAGCCTTCGAAACCTCAGGCATCTTACAAGTTGCTCAAAAGTATGAAGCCACATTAGTGGAATTTGAGAAGGTTGACCTTGTTAAGATCAGAAAGGGTGAACATGAAGTTGAAGGACTGGATGAATTGTTCATTCCTAGCATACTTCTTGATGTGGACATGGTCATAAATGCATGCAAGCTGAAGAGTCACAGTGCTATGCGTTTTTCTGGTGCGATTAAAAATATGTATGGTTGTTTGCCAGGAGGATATAAGCAAAAGATACATCAATGGGTGAACAGTGAGTTTGAACTTTCTAATGTTTTTATAGATATTCACAAAATCATTAAACCTGTACTTTCGATTATGGATGCTATAGTTAGTCTGGATGGCGGACCGACGGCTCTTGGGAAACCTGTTAATACTGGAGTGGTTTTGGCATCGGAAAATCCAGCAGCGCTAGATATCGTAGCTGCAACGATGATTGGATATAAAGTTGATGAAATTCCGATGTTCATACAAGCAAAACGAAGAGGGATGATTCGTGAATTTGAGGATATCCAAATAATTGGTGAAATCAAACCGGTTCAGTTTAGAAAACTGGTAAAAGAAGGTGTAGACAGGCCTTACGACAACAGTAGTATTTTCGTAAAACATACTTATGTGAATTTGAGAATTGATACAAACCATTGTAATAAATGTGAAAGATGCATTACCTCGTGTCCGGTAAAAGCCATACATCTAAAAGAGAAATGTGTCGATTTGGATACAAGACAGTGCATAAACTGTTACTACTGCATATCAATCTGTCCGAATGAGGCTATTAAAATCAACCCTACACTTATGAACCGTTTAGGATGGGGAATAAGGAAGATTACTGGATTGTAAAGGTTGTAGAGTTGATGGAAGAGATTAAATGATCTAAATATCCTTGAAATCATTCTGCACATGCGGAGTGTTGCACACGACTCATAATTAAATAGTAATAAATTAATGATTAAAGCACTTCGTTTGAAGTGCTTTTTGTGTGCAAGGTTTAAAAACTGAAAATTCGGAATAGTATGTGCAAAAGAACGAATATTGCACCAATATTGCACAAGTGGTGTAATATTTGCACCATAAAAGATTTGAATAACAGGCAATTAGAGGGAAAAAACTTGGCTTGGTTCTTGCATTATTAAATTGTGAGATATAAAACTGGATAGCTATCAGTAAAAATCAGTTATAAATTTTAAGGGAACTAACAAGGGAAAAAAGGAGGCAGTATCATGGGTTGGAAAAAAACATATGAAAGTAAGGTTATATCTGTTAAAGAAGCAGCATCAAAAATTAATTCTGGAGATAAAGTATGGTTAGGTGCATCTGCTAGTTCACCTGTAGACCTTATCAATGCAGTTTGTGAACGTTATTTAGAACTTGATAATGTTAATGTCTACAACTGTATTGCTTTATATCCATATGAGTATTTGAAACCTGAATTGAAAGGTCATATTAATAGTCATACATATTTTATGGGTGCAGTTGAAAGAAAGTTTAAGAGTCTTGGAAATGTAGAAGTTGCATCAGTACATCTTTCACAACTTGATAGATATATTGACAGAGTAGAACCAAATGTATTACTTGCTGAAGTTTCAGAGCCTGATGAAAATGGTTATATGTGTCATGGTCCAGTAGGTGTTGCTATTAATCCTAGAGCGGCAGAAAAAGCAGATAAAATTATAGTTCAAGTGAATAAACATGTTCCATTTATATACGGAAAACAAAATACAATTCACGTGAGTGAAGTAGATTATATTTGTGAAAAAGATCATGCAATTCCAGAATTGCCTCAGGCGCCTGTATCTGAAAAAGATAAGAAAATTGCATCGTTTATATTACCACTTATTCCAGATGGCGCAACTATTCAAATTGGTCTTGGTGGTACTGCAAATGCAGTTGGTTATGGATTAGAAACAAAAAAAGATTTGGGTGTTCATACAGAGATGCTTACAGATTCAATGGTTTATTTAGCTAAAAAGGGTGTAATTAATTGTAGCAAAAAGAATTACAATCCAGGGAAAATGGTTATTTCATTTGGTATGGGAAAAACAGAGTTATATGAATTTATGGATAAAAATGAATTAATAGACATTAGACCATTAAAATATGTAAATAATCCTGTAGAAGTAGCTAAAAATGATAATTTCATCTCAATTAATAGTGCTTTAATGGTAGATTTGACTGGTCAAGTTGCATCAGAATCAATTGGACTAAAACAATTTAGTGGAACAGGTGGACAATTGGACTTTGTTAGAGGAGCGGTTATGTCTAAAGGTGGAAAATCATTCCTTACTTTAGCATCAACAGTAAAAACTAAAACTGGAATAGAGTCAAGAATAAAGCTTGCATTACCAACAGGTACTGTAGTAACTACACCTAGAACTGATGTACAATTTGTTGTTACTGAATATGGTGTTGCTGATTTATATTGTATGAGTATTCCAACACGTGTTAAAGCATTAATAAATATTGCGCATCCTGATTTTAGAGAAGAATTAACAAATCAAGCAATGGAAGCGGGTTTAATTAAAGAATAGTGTCATAAGTACAAATACATATAAAGAGAGGTAAAATCATGAATTTCAATATAAATAGAGTAGCAGTTCTAGGATCAGGGGTTATGGGTGCCGGTATTGCCGCTCACATAGCAGGGGCAGGCATACCTGTTTGCCTTTTAGATATGGTTCCTAAGGAATTAACTGAAAAAGAAAAGTTAAAAGGCTTGTCAATGGATAACAAGTTGGTCAGAAACAGAATTGTACAAGGGGCTAAGGATCGAGTTATTAATCCAAGAAGTAGAGCAATTTATCATAAAGATATGGGCGACATGATAACAGTAGGTAATTTTAGTGATGATTTGGATATGTTAAAAGATTGTGACTGGATTATTGAAGTAATTGTTGAAAATCTTGAAATTAAGAAAAGCTTTATGAAGAATTTGAGTGCGTATATTAAACCAAATACAATCATAAGTTCAAACACATCAGGCATTTCCATAAATGAAATTATTGAAGATTTTCCTATTGATTTAAGACAGCGTTTTATGGGGACACATTTTTTTAATCCGCCTCGCCATATGAAGTTACTTGAGTTAATACCTGGAAAAGATACTTCAGCTGAATTAATCGATTTTATGGATACTTTTGGCACTCAAAAACTAGGAAAAGGTGTTGTAATGGCTAAAGATACACCTAATTTTGTTTCAAATCGTATTGGTGTATTTGCTTTAGTTAATGTTGTACAGTTAGCTGAAAAATATGGATATAGTATTGGTAAAGTTGATCAATTAACTGGATCGATAATGCAACGACCTAAAACTGGAACCTACAGACTAATGGATATGGTTGGCTTAGATACCATGAATCATGTCGTTAATAATTTTGTAGAAAAAGTGGTAACAGAAAAAGAACAATTTCAATTGCCGGAAGTTTGTACTAAATTAATAAATTTAGGTCATTTTGGCGATAAAACGAAACAAGGTTTCTATAAAAAGGTTGTCACAGAGAAGGGAAAACAGACTTTAGTTTGGGATAATTCTAGTGATGAATATGTACCATTAGTAAAGGAAAAAATTAAAGCGTTGGATCAAGTTAAAAAAGAATCCAATAAATTAAAAGCATTGGTATTTGGTGAAGCTGAAGAAAACAAATTTGCGTGGGACGTCATTAAGAATATACTGCTATATAGTGCTAGAAACATACCAGAAATTGCAGATGATTATAAAAATATCGATAACGGTATGATGTGGGGTTACAACTGGACTATGGGACCTTTTGCCATTTGGGATTTGATTGGATTTGAAGAAAGTGTCAATCGAATGAAAGCGGATGGAGAAGTATTACCAGAGTGGATTGAAAAGCGAATTTCAAATGGTGAAACCAAATTTTATGATGAGTCAAGCTTGAATACACCTTTCATTACATTAGAACAACCACAAAAAAATGTTGTAAAAGAAAATGAAGATGCAGCATTGGTTGATATTGGTGATGGCGTTCTTTGCCTTCAGTTCAAATCTAAAAGTAATGCCATAACTGGAAAAGTTGTTGAGATGATGAATGAAGCAGTTGAAGAAGTAGAGAAAAACTATATTGGATTAGTTATTGGAAACCAGAGTAAAAACTTCTCAGTTGGTGCGAACTTAATGGAGATTTATGAGTTAGCGGATAATAAGAAATGGGAAGAATTATCAGACTTTGTTGAGGGTTTTCAAAATGCGAATATGAAACTGAAATATTGTAAAAAACCAGTAGTTGCTGCACCATATGGCATGACTTTAGGTGGCGGTGCGGAGGTAACTATGCATTCGCATAAAGTAACTGCTCATGCAGAAACATACATGGGTCTTGTAGAAGTCGGTGTTGGTTTAATTCCCGCTGGTGGTGGAACAAAAGAATTGTTTATGAGAAGTATTGAGAACTTAGGTAGAGTCAATAACGGAGAAATGATTTCTCATGTTAAAAGGGCTTGGAAAACAATTATTATGGGTGGCAAAATGTCGAGCAGTGCACATGATGCTATTCAAAATGGCTATATAAGAAAAACAGATAGAGTTGTTATGAGTAGGGATTACCTTATAGATCAAGCGAAGCTTGAAGTTCTGGCAATTAATCAAGCTGGTTTTAGACCTTTGCAAAAGAAACTTATCCCAGTTCTTGGCGCAAACGGTAAAGCTCTATTAAAGTATGAAACAGTATCTATGGTTGAAGGTGGTTTTATATCTGAGTATGATGCCCATATTGCCAATAAAGTTGCTTGGGTTGTTTCTGGTGGAGATGTACCTACAGGGGTAAAGGTTCCTGAAGAACAATTACTTGAGTTAGAGAAACAAGCATTTTTGAGTTTATGTAAAGAAGAAAAAACACTTCAAAGAATAGAACATATGCTTAAAACAGGAAAGCCTTTAAGGAATTAATAATAAGTGGAGGTGTCACAATGAAAGAAGTAGTTATCGTAGCATATGGACGTTCAGCAATAGGAAAAGCACCAAGAGGATTATTAAAGTATACTCGACCAGATGATTTGGCAGCTCAAGTTGTTAAGGGTGTTTTAGCTAAAGTGCCACAATTAAACCCTGAGGAAATTGAAGATATTATTTTAGGATGTGCTTTTCCAGAAGCCGAACAAGGTTTAAATATGGCAAGAAATGTAGCTTTTAGAGCAGGATTGTCTAATAAAGTTTGTGGACAAACTGTCAATAGATATTGTTCATCAGGACTTCAGTCTATTGCTTCAGCCGCAAATAGTATTATGGTTGGTCAAGGTGATGTAATGTTAGCAGGTGGCGTGGAATCCATGAGTATCGTGCCTATGTTTGGTAATATATTAACGCCAAACCCTTACTTAACTGATAATCAACAAGGTACTGCAGTTAATATGGGCATTAGTGCAGAAAATGTTGCAGATCAATATAATGTTTCAAGAGAAGCACAAGATAAATTTGCTTTGGAAAGCCACAAAAGGGCAGCTCAAGCCCAGATAGAAGGCAAGTTTGATGATGATATCATTCCTGTAGAAGCAATTAGACCAACCGTTGGTAAATCTGGTATGATCGTAAGTGAAACCTTCATATTTGATAAAGATGAAGGTGTCAGAGGCAATTTAACTATGGAGAATTTAACTAAGTTAAGAACTGTCTTCAAAAAAAATGGTACTGTAACAGCGGGTAATGCATCACAGATGAGTGATGGGGCTGCTTTTGTACTCCTAATGTCAAGGGAAAAAGCAGATGCTTTAGGTATCAAACCATTAGCAATATTCAAATCTTATGCAGTTTCAGGCGTAGCGCCAGAAATAATGGGAATTGGACCAATTGAAGCAATTCCAAAAGTACTTAAAAGAGCTGGTCTTAAAGAAGAGGATATTGATAGATATGAGTTAAATGAAGCATTCGCATCTCAAGCAATTGCATGTATAAATGAATTAGATATTGATCCTAAAAAGGTTAATCCAAATGGTGGTGCAATTGCATTAGGACATCCATTGGGATGTACAGGTTCATTTTTAACAATCAAACTTTTGTCAGAAATGAGAAGGCGAAATGAGAAAATTGGTGTTGTGAGTATGTGTATTGGTGGCGGAATGGGTGCTGCTGGAATTTTTGAACTAGTAAAATAAATTATTTATGCCTAATGGACCTGCGACCTAGAACGCTAAGAGGCATGGGATCCAAATGGCATATTTAATTAAATTAATTAGAAACTATAAGTACTACTCAAAAAGGGAAATGGAGGAACAAAAATGACATTTGAAAAAATCATATATAATCAAGAGAATGGAATTGCATCTATAAAATTAAATAGTCCTAAAAACCTAAATGCGTTATCAGAACCTATTTTAGATGAGTTGTTGGTTGTTTTGGATATGTGTGCAGATGACGAAAACATAAAAGTGGTGATAATTTCAGGTGAAGGAAAAGGTTTTAGTGCAGGTGGAGATATCGGAATGATGTTAAAGGGTTTAGAAAATGATGACAAGTCACTTGCTAAAGCTGTGAGAAAAGTTGGTATTATGGCAATCAAAATTCGTAATATGAGAAAGCCTGTAATTGCATCAGTACATGGACCTGTAGCAGGTGCAGGGTTCAATCTTGCATTACTATGTGATTTCCGTATTGCAGCAGAAAACGCAACATTTATTCAGGCATTCGTAAATATTGGTTTAATTCCTGACACTGGCGGAACATTCTTGCTTACTCGTATGTTGGGCGTAGCAAGAGCGACAGAATTAATAATGACTGGTAGACCTGTAAAAGCTAATGAAGCACTATCTTTAGGATTAGTAAATAAAGTAGTTGAGTTTGAAAACTTAGAGTCAGAAACTATGAAATTCGCACAAAAACTTAATGACTTACCAAGCATTGCATTAGGTAATATGAAAGCATTAGTAAATAGAGCTGCTTTCCATGGCTTTGAAAATGCCCTTGATAATGAAACAGAGTATCAAAGTAATTTATTGAATACAGAAGATTTTAAAGAAGGAATAAGAGCTTTCAGTGAAAAGCGAAAAGCTAATTTTGTTGGTAAGTAAGAAGGAGAGTGGAAGTAATGGAAGGTAGATTAAAAGTAATAATTGGCGTTTTATTGGTTCAAGTAGCAGGAGGGGCTTTATATATTTGGAGTAGATTCATCGGACCACTTATGACAGCTTATGATTATACAATAAACCAAACCCTTTGGGTATATACAATAACAATAGTTAGTTTTTCTGTAGGTCTTATATTTAGTGCTAAGTTGTTGGCAAAGAAAGGCCCAAAAGCCACTGCAACTATAGGGGCAATTTTCTTTGGTGGTGGTGTCATACTGGCGTCATTTGCAAATTCTATAGTGCTACTAGGTCTGTGTTATGGTGTGCTAGGCGGTTTAGGTTCTGGAATTATGTACCTAGCACCTCTTACAACACTAGTACGTTGGTTTCCGAATAACAGAGGCTTGGCAAATGGTATTTGTATCATGGGATTTGCTCTTGCTACGCTAATATTTGTACCAGTGGCAGATCTTTTACTGGGAACAGTTCAAGCAACACAAGCAATTGTACATAATACTTTTCTCATTATGGGGTTAATTTATTTAGCAATGTCATTAATCGGTGCAAGGATGTTGGTGTTCCCACCAGGAATGGCTAGTACAAGTTTACCAGAAACAGAAGTAGATGTAACAACTGCAGAAGCTGCAAAAAGTAAACAATTCTGGTTAGTTGTTGGTACTGTATTATTTGGTTGTATCCCTGGTGTATTTTTGATAAGTTCAGCTGCCAATCTAGGGCAAGAGATGGTTGGATTAACAGCAGTACAAGCTTCTTTATCCGTTATGGCTTTAGGAATCTTTAATGCTTTAGGTCGTGTTATAGCTGGCTGGATGGGTGATAAACTAGGTGCTATTCGTGCTTACAGGATTGTTTTTGTAATTACGACATTATCAGTTGGTTTGTTAGTATTTGTACCTGTGACTATTGTTACATTTATGATTGCATTTAGCGGAATTGTTTTAGGGTTTGGTGCGACAATTGCATTAGGCTGTACAGCATCTTTAGCATTATTTGGACCAAAGTATTATGGGATGAATGTTGCATATGCGATGCTTGCATATGGCGGTTCAGCATTTATAGCTATCATTATTAAGATGTATGGCAATTTGGACATAACACAAGTATTTACAGCTTCATTTGTCGCTTCAGTTTTGGCATTGATATTGGTTATGTTAATTAAACCATATACTAAAAAAAATGAAGTTATCAAATTACAGAAAGAAGCTTAGAGCATGTTTAAAAG
>JABXKX010000402.1 GCA_013619035.1 Peptostreptococcaceae bacterium | reverse complement strand
ATTCATATTTAATATAAATTAATTCTCGTTTCATTATGTTCTTCATGTAGCTCTTTTTTGCTATAATAGTAAATACTGGGAGAAGTTTATTTGAATTTTCTATGTTTATGGTTTCAATTACAGTTGATTTAGTTGTAGTTTTATAAACATAGGATCAAATTAATTAGGTTAATTAATATAAGAGATGGAGGGGATTCTAACGGAATTATTAAGATTTGCATTCACAGGAGTAAATATTATTCCGACGGTAATACTGATTTTGATGCAGTGCTATTGGTTGATTGCGATTACAGGCTTTTTTGATTTTGATTTTTTCGATATTGATGTAGATCTTGAAGGTGCTGAAAATGTTGGTCCAATAAGTGCTATTGCAGTTTTTATTAATATTGGTAAGGTACCCGTCGCATTGGTATTCAGTTTGTTTGTACTTAATTTTTGGATTATTATGATGCTGACATATTTTCTGCCAATCGAGGCAGGAGGAGTAATTGCTGGAATGATATTGTTGCCTGCTGTAATAGGGAGTATATACATCACAAAAGCTGAAATGGTGCCACTTAGAAAGATTTTTCCGGATAGAAAAAATCTTGATGACGTGGATCATAAAGTGTTAACCAGAAGATGTACATTATTATGTGATTTAGAACATGGAAGACTTGGTCAAGCATCACTGAAACAAAGAGGTGCTTCAATAGTGATTAACGTTAAAACACTATTTGAAGAAGAATCATTTAAAAAAGATGAAGTCGCATTTGTATTTAGTAAAGATAAAGAACAAGATATATACTACATAGCAAAATCATTAATGAAGGAAGAATTTAGTTTTAAAGAGATGGAGGAGTTGTAAATGGGTTTTTTATCACAAGTAACATTTGTAACAGTAGGAGTCATTGTAGTCATCACCATAGGTTTGTTGGCATTGTTTGGAAAGTTTTATCACAAAGTAGAACAATCTAAAGTTATCATCAGAAACGGTGTTGGTAATCAAGTGGTTTGTTTTGGTGGTATCTTTGTTGTTCCAATTATTCATAGATTTGAGGAAATGGATATTTCTATCAAACGTGTTGAAATTGCCAGAGAAGGTAAAGACGGATTGATTTGTAAAGATAACTTAAGAGCGGATATTCGTGTTGCATTCTTTGTAAGAGTTAATCAAACAACAGAAGATGTTCTTAAAGTTGCACAGCTATTAGGATGTCAGAAAGCGTCTGATACTGAAACACTAATGACATTCTTTGATGCGAAGTTCTCAGAAGCACTTAAAACGGTTGGTAAGAAATTTGATTTCGTGCAGTTATATACTGAAAGAGATATCTTCAAAAGTGAGATTCTTCAAATTATTGGTACGGATTTAAATGGTTATGTACTAGATGATGCTGCTATTGATTATCTTGAACAAACAGACGTTAATTTGTTAAATGCAGAAAATATTTTAGATGCTGAAGGTATTAAAAAGATTACTGAATTGACTGCTCAGCAAAGTATCTTGGCAAATGAAATTGCAAGAGAAAAAGAAAAAACAATTAAGAAACAAGACGTGGCTGCGAGAGAAGCGATTTTAGAACTTGAAAAACAAAATGCAGAAGCAGAAGCAAAACAAAAGAGAGAGATTTCAATCATCAACTCTAGAGAAGTAGCCGAAGCTGAAAAAGTAGCACAAGAAGAAAAATATAAATCAGAACTTGCTAGAGTTAAAACAGAAGAAGAAATTGGTATCGCAGAAGAAAATAAAGACAGACAGATTATCATCGCTGCTAAATCAAAAGAAAGTACTGAAGCTGTTGAAACAGAACGTGTAGATAGAAAAAGACTACTTGAAAGAACTGAAAAAGAAAAACTTGTGGAACTGGCTATTATTGATAAAGAAAAACTATTAGAAGTAGAAAAGAAAACTATTCAGACAGTGATAAGAGAGAGAGTTACTGTTGAAAAAGATACTGTTGTGGAAGAAGAAAAAATCAAAGATACACGTGCACTTGCAGATGCTAATCGTACTAAGAATGTAGCACTTAGAAAAGCTGAACAAGATGCTGAAACTAAATTGATACTTGAAGTACAAACGGCTGAAGCTGCAAAACAAGCAGCAGAAAAACAAGCAGAAAAGACAATTATTGATGCCGATGCTAATCTAAAAGCGTCTCAAAAAGAAGCTGAAGCAATTAAAGTTATCGTAGATGCTAGAATTTTAGAAGACTCTGTAGAAGGTATTGCAGAATCTAAGGTTATCGAAGCAAAAGCAATGGCAGAAGCAAAAGGTGAAACAGCAAAAGTAGAAGTCAAAGAAAAAGACGGAACGGTTATTGCTGAGAATCTTAAGAGAAGATATCTTTCTGAAGCTGAAGGTATTAAAGAAAAAGCAAATAGCATGAAATTACTGGATGAAGTCGGAAGAGGTCATGAAGAATTCAAGCTTAAGCTGGACAAAGAAAAAGAAATTGAACTTGCTAACATCAGTATTCAAAAGGACATTGCCGAAGCTCAGGCAACCGTTATCCGTGAAGCACTTAAATCAGCTAAAATCGATATCGTTGGTGGCGAGTCTATGTTCTTTGATAAGATTATTGGTTCTATCGCTCAAGGTAAAGCTGTTGACCGATTAGTAGACAATAGTGAAGTTTTAACAGATATAAAAGAAACATTAATCACTGGAGATGCAGATTATTTCCAACAACAATTAAAGACTTTGGTTGGTAGATTCAATCTGTCTTCTGAAGACTTAATGAACCTATCTATTGCAGGAGCAATTGGAAAAATGATGCATACGGCTAGTGGTAGTGATCAAGCGATGTTAACAAAGTTACTGGATACAGTTAATAAAGCTGGCGTAGCTGGTTTACCAGCAAAACTTGTAGACACAGTCCTTGGAGAATAAAATGGATACAGGAACTTATGATGTGATTAAAAGTCGTCTGCAAAAACAAGGCGTCGACTTAAAATCTAAAGCAGAACAATTAAATACTGTTAGAAAAGAAGTTTTTGGTTCAATTGAAACGAAGTTGTTATCAAGTGAACGGATTATTACTGAAAACAACTGTATCCCTCGTGATATGGCACCCGTGGATGATTGTTTTATATTTGGATACAATGTTCATATTGGTTTGAAGCACAAAGTTGAATTACGAGATGTTTTTTCGATTTATAGATATGGTGAAGAGGGATTTGTAAAAGAATCCCTTGAGCTGATCAATGATGATCAATTCAAAAAGGATTTTGATGATCTCTATCTGTATTATAAGAATACTTTCTTTGCTAAATTCACTATTGTAGAACCATATTTCTATATGGTTTTCCAGACGGGGAAAAGTGCGACTGACATCAAAGTGTTTAAATGGCATATTGAAGGCAATCGTTTAACCTACGTGGATAACAGAAGTGAACATGAAGTTAAGTTTAACTTAGGTAATGATTTTAAATTTGAAAAAGTAACAAGGGATCAACAACGTACAGGTCTTCATCCGCATGTCTCTATTTTAGATAAAGTATTTGTAGAAACAATCGGCGGTGACCTTACAATTAAAGTTGAAGATAACACCGATATAGGTAAAGGCATCTATTCTGAAGATGTGGAAGATAAAGATCAGACACTTGATGATGCAGAGATTTCTTATGTTGATTTAGGTCAGTTGATCATACTTAAAATACTGCCTTACAAAGAAAAGACTTATCGGTATTTTGTATTTAATGATAAGTTGAAAAATGTTATTAGAATCGATTCTATAGAAGATACGTGTATGCTTTTACCAAATGGTCACGGTTTAATCTTTCCACAAGGTTATTATTTGCAAAGTGGAGAATATAAAATATTTGATGTGCCTGTAGAACAATCTGTTTTTGATCAATTAAACAGTTCATCAAATGGGGAAGACTATCAATATATCTTTTATAATTTGAATAGTGGTACCTATCTAATGTACTCGTATAATGTTATTGAACAGACCATTGACATGCCTATTGTCTGTAGTGGTTATTCACATTTTAATAATGGTGAGATGATTGTTTTCAGACATGAAAACGAACCGAGAAAAAACCATTCATTACAAGTATGGAAAACACCTTATGTAGGGAAGGATTATGAGGCTGCAGGCAACAATGAGTCAGCTTTATATAAGATTGGTAACAAAGATATCGTGGATTGTATTGCTGCTTGTAGAGGTGTCGGTAAACTGGTTCAAAAAGGCGATAGTTATCAAAGTGTTTATCTGGATATAGTAAAAGAAACACAAAGCATATTGGATTCTTATTTCTGGATTAATAAAGAAGAAGCTTTCAATCTTGCAGAAGTATTAAAAGAAATCAAAGAAACATCCACGTTTGCTATTGGAGAATTCGAAAAAGTTACACGAATTAAAAATTCAACACAGAAGCAAATACAAGAAGTCAGTGAAGAGACTGAAGAACTGCTTAAAAAACTGGAGTACGGGACCTTTGATTCGGTTAATGACTATGTGGATGTGCTTGGAGAAATTAGAAATCTAAGAGGCAAGATTGTATCTCTTGGTGATTTAATGTATACCGATCATGAAATGGTTGATGCACTTGATAACAGTATTAAAGATAAAAATGAAGTGTTCTCTAATCAATGTGTTACATTTCTAATCAGTCCTGATGGTCTTAAGCCTTATGAAGAGGCTGTAAATGAGTTGCAACGTAACATTGAATTTGTAACGAAGTCTCAAGAAGGTCATGACTTAGCTGAAAAGATGGATAAAACATCATTTGATTTAGAACTACTTATGGATATCGTCAGTAATTTTAAAATTGAAGATCCAACAGTAACCACTAAGATCATTGAAAAAATTTCTGAATTGTTCTCGTTACTAAATAATGCTAAAGCAAAGTTAAGAACAAAGGTAGAGGCATTTACAAAAAAAGAGATGACGATTCAGTTTAACGCACAGATGAAACTGTTGAGTCAGGCTGTAGTCAATTATCTTGAAATCTCAGACTCTGAAAAAAAATGCGATAACTATTTAAATAAAGTAATGGTTCAATTACAGGAGCTAGAAGGAAAGTTTTCGGAATTTGATGAGTATCTGATCAAACTTGATGAAAAAAGAGAAGAGATTTATAGTGCTTTTGAATCTAGAAAACAAACCTTACTTGATAAGTTAAACAAAAGACTGGTAGCGCTATTTGATTCTTCAGAACGTATTATAAGTGGTATTTCTAATCGTTTGATGACACTTGAATCGCTGGAGATGATCAATGGTTATTTGGCGACTGATATTATGGCAGAGAAAGTCAGAGATATTATATCAGAGTTAAGAGACTTAGGAGATAGTGTTAAAGCAGATGAAATCAGTTCAAAGTTAAAATCTCTTAAAGAGAATACAATCCGTCAGTTAAAAGACAAACAAGAATTGTACTTACATGGTCAAGATGTTATTAAATTAGGCAATCATCATTTTTCTGTTAATAGAAAAGCCATTGATCTGTCTATTGTACAAAAAGACAAACAACTCTATTATCACATAACGGGTACTGATTTTTGGGATAAAGTTATACATGAGGAAATTAACAGCTATCAACATGTTTTCGAGCAGAGTTTGGTATCTGAAAATAAAGATGTTTATAGAGGGGAATACTTAGCTTATTCCATCTTTAAAGCGTCTCAACATGAACATATTGAAGACTTGATGACACTTTATAATATGTCAGAGTCTCAACTTGCAGAGATTGTTAGAACGTTTATGGAGACAAGGTATCAAGAGGGATATACTAAAGGTGTTCATGATAATGATGCGACTAAGATTCTACGCTCGTTGCTTGAACTATATCATAATGTAAATTTATTGATTTACAGAAGTGAAGTGCGTTCAATGGCTCGATTGTTCTGGAATCGATTGGTGGACACATCAACAAAAACATTATTGAGTTCACGTTTAAATCACTTGGCAAAGGTACAATCTTTCTTTGATTCAGCACCAAGTTTAGAGAATTATTTGCCGTTTATTGCTGAAAAGTTTGAACAGGCTTATGATGAGTTTCCGTTTTATGAAGATAGTGATATTTTAGAGGCCTCGGAATATCTTTGTAAGGAGCTTATGCAAGGTGGACCTTTTGTTATCAGTCTAGAAGCAAAACATGTTTATGACGGATTTATGGCTTATATTAGAGATAAAAAAGCTTTAGAGGCATTTGAAGTATCATTGAAAAATTGTCGAGAGGACCTTGAGGGTCAGTTCTACCTGGTCAAAGAATGGGTTTCTGCTTATTGGTTGGATCAGTTAAACAACGAAAATAAACGCCTTGATTTAAATGAAGAAGAACTGTCCGGTGTATTAGATGAAGTTGTAGTACTGCTATTAGAAGATGATGTGAACATGAATAGTGTGGTGCCGCTTCCAACAAAAATGACTGTAGACGGATTGGTTGGCTCACATGGCGTTATTGAACAAGGATCTTATCTATTAGCTTATACGAAGTTCATGCAAAAACTTAAAGTGTATAGCGAGACGGTAGTTAAGGATTATCTTAAGTACCAACAGATCAAAAAAGAACTGATAAAGAATTTTAAAGCTGAATTGCGTATGGATGATTTCAAACCAAATGTACTCACTTCTTTTGTAAGAAACAAACTGATTGATGAAGTTTATTTACCTTTAGTTGGAGACAATCTTGCAAAACAAATGGGTGTCGTTGGTGATGATAAACGTACAGATTTAATGGGTCTATTGTTATTGGTTTCACCTCCTGGTTATGGTAAAACAACATTGATGGAGTATATTGCCAGTCGACTTGGATTTATCCTGGTTAAAGTCAATGGACCTTCACTAGGTAATGAAGTCACCTCACTTGATCCTGAAAAGGCGACTCATTCAAGTGCTAGAGAAGAACTGAGAAAGTTGAATTTAGCATTAAAAATGGGTAATAATATCATGTTATACATCGATGATATTCAACATTGTCATCCTGAATTCTTACAGAAATTCATCTCTTTATGTGATGGACAAAGAAAGATTGAAGGTGTCTACAATAATGTTGGACAGACTTATGATCTTAGAGGTAAAAAGATTGCAGTTGTTATGGCGGGTAATCCATATACTGAAAGTGGCGAGAAGTTTAAGATTCCAGATATGCTTGCCAATAGAGCTGATGTATATAATCTAGGAGACATGTTACGTGAAAACGAAGAAGCATTTAAGTTAAGTTATATTGAGAACAGTTTAACGTCTAATCCTGTGCTTTCGAAGCTAACAAATCGTAGTCAATCAGATATTTATGGTTTGGTTCAAATGGCTAATGGCGTTGATCGTCAAACCGTAACCTTAGAAAGCCGTTATTCAGCTGATGAACTTAATGAATACATTCAAGTCATTCAAAAGCTAAGTGAAGTAAGAGATATTGTGTTAAAGGTGAACATGGCATATATTCATTCTGCAGCGCAATCTGATGAATACAGAAATGAGCCATCATTTAAGCTTCAAGGTTCTTACAGAAACATGAATAAAATAGCAGAAAGAGTTGTATCTGTTATGAATGAAGAAGAGCTGTTTGGACAGATTCTTGGAAGTTATGAAAATGACTGTCAAACGCTTACAAATGGCGCTGAATCTAATATTCTAAAGTGGAAAGAGCTTGCTGGTTGCATGACCGAAAATGAATCAGAACGATTTGATGAAATCAAACGCTTATACAATAAGAATAAGCTGACTAAAGGTGATGATGCAATGGGTAAAGCAGTTGTTGTTCTAAGTGATATTACAGATAATTTAGGGATGATCAAAGATATTCTCGGCAATAAATAAACACTGATAGTTATAGCAGTGTTAGAGTTAATAGGTCCAATGAGATAAATAATCTTGTTGGACCTATTTTTAAAGAAATACAGTAAGGAGGATTTTCAGTGATTTGGTAATTTGTTTGAAAAAATATATAAAGAAATTCAGAAAAACTAGAGTAACAATGATTATGATTGTTACTTTTAAATTTGACTTCTGTCAATTAAGGTGCTAAATTGGGTAGGTGAGCATATTTTTTTTATATATCATTTAAGGTGCTAAATTGAAAAGTGGAATACGAAATGTCCGTTGATATTAATAAAAAAATCAATCGAGTTGGTACCCCTTCAGTTAAGTGGGAATTCATTGATGTTGGAAAACCCGAAGATCTAGAAGAAATGTTACGACTTTCTATTGCAGATATGGACTTTGCTGTAACAAAAGAAATAAGAGATGTACTGAAAGAAAGAATAGAAAGAAATTTTTTGGTTATACTGTACCACATTCAAAAGCATACCATCAATCAGTGTGAGTATTGGTTTATATATTGAAGAAAACTTAACGTTTGTCGAGGAGTTTTTAAAAGAACATTTACCTAAAGCTATTTATCATATCCCACAAGGTACTTATTTTGCATGGATTGATTTAAGCCTTATGGTTACTCTGCTAAAGCATTAGAACATAAAATGATTCATGAAGCTAAATTAGTAGTAGATGAAGGTTATATATTTGTAGAAGAAGGAAGTGGATTTGAGAGATTAAATGTTGCTTATACACGCGACACATTAGCTTTTAGTAATTTAAGAGTGATTCAAACCTCTCAAGGAGGATTTTTTTAATATCAAATAAGAATGAGGAGTTATACATGCAATTGTTTGTAAGAGATAAAGCATTTTATAAAGAAGTAAAAAAACTTACAGTCCCTGTTGTATTACAAGGTATGATTACTGCAGGTGTTGGTATGATGGATACTTTTATGGTGGGCAAATTAGGTGAGGTTCAATTATCAGCAGTATCCTTAGCCAATCAGTTTATTTCAATATATATGATTATGTGTTTTGGATTGGGATTTGGTGCTACAGTATTAACAGCACAGTTTTATGGCAGTAAGAACATTTTAGCTTTAAAAAAGATTGTAACGATTATGTTAAGAATTGTCTTAGTATTAGCATTTGCTTTTACGCTTTTTACCTATCTAAAACCAAATAGTATTATGGCTTTGTATACACCAGAAAAAGAGATTATTAATAACGGTGTCCAATACTTCCAGATTAGTACCTTTACGTTTCTTTTTATGGCGATATCATTAACATTAACAGCCATATTACGTTCGGTTGGTGAAGTTAGGCTGCCTTTAAGGACTTCTATAATTGCTTTCTTTATTAACGTCGGATTAAATTATATTTTTATATTTGGTAAGTTTGGTGCACCGAGAATGGAAATTCAAGGAGCAGCTCTTGGT
>JABXKX010000278.1 GCA_013619035.1 Peptostreptococcaceae bacterium | reverse complement strand
TTGCTTCTTTTGCATCCGGTAAGATATTCAGACTTTCTAAACTTATCACATGGGTATTTTTCAAACCCTTTTTCAATCCAGTCATGATACCTTGATTATAGACGCCACCACCACTGACGATCAACTGATCAACATGTAAATGCTTTTCAACATATCTTTTTATATTTTCTACAATTGACCAAGTTGTAAACGCTGTGAGTGTTTTTACGATATCCTGACTCTTATACGCGCTATAGCGCATTATAATGTCTTGAGTGAACTCAACTCCAAACATTTCTCTTCCTGTCGATTTAGGGGGTTTTTCACTGATATAAGGATGGTTCTTTAACGTTTCAAACAAATCAGTGATGATGTTACCTTTAAGGCCAATCTCTCCGTTATAATCATAACTTTTATCATAGAAATGGCTCATCAATTCGTCTATTATCATATTGCCAGGCCCCGTGTCAAAAGCAACTACTTCTGATAACTTTCCGCCAGCTGGTAAAACTGTTATATTGGCTATGCCACCAATATTTAATAAAACAACAGTCTCTACTTTACTTTTGAACAAGGTATAATCTGCAAAGGGAACCAATGGTGCTCCTTCGCCACCAGCAGCAATATCCATCGATCTAAAGTTTGAAATCACTTTGACACCAGTTTCGTATGCAATTACAGCCGGTTCACCTAATTGCATAGTGGATGGCTGCAAGTCACTTCCCGATGGAATATGATAGATTGTTTGACCATGTGAAGCGATGAAGTCAAGTTCATCTAACTGAAATTCAGCTTTATTACAGACTGTTTTAACAGCTTCTGAAAAAAGATAGCCTAACTCAAAATTCAAACTACATAAGAGTTCATTAGAAGAACTCTCTTTCATTATACTTTTCTTAATTTTATCGAGTAAAGAAGCTTCAATATCAATTGTTTCAAATGCAAGAAGCTCTACTAGAATATCATCATCACTTTCTTCTAGTGATACCAGTGCTGCATCTACACCATCTAGCGATGTGCCACTCATTAACCCAACTGCGTACATCTTATTCATCTAACATCCTCGCTATAATATAACCGCCATAAGCATTATCTTGATCTGAAATTACAAATTCAAAAGATCCAAGTCTTTCAATTCGTTTTATCAATTCATTTCTAAAAATCGAATTATTGGTTAACACACTGCCAGTTAATCCAACTTTACATCCCATTATATTTAATTGATCTGTTAGCCGTTTAAAGGTGTTGTATAATTTTTTTGCTTCTGAAATAAGAATAGATCGAGATTCTGTATGCCCAGCATCTGCCAACTCCGATATGCATACAGCACATCTTGCAATCTCTTTCTTATCATTGTTATACACTACCGATTTAATCTTTTTAACCTCATCAATTTTGTAAAATCTTAACAAGGTATTGGTCAGTTGGTCTGCCTTAATGCCTTGTTCATAGTATCTAATCATCAGTTTGATAGCTTCTAACCCTATAGTATAACCACTACCTTCATCACCTAGTAAATGTCCCCAACCACCAGTAGTAAACCAGTGATGGTTTATATTTGAAATACAGACTGAGCCTGTGCCAGCAATAATCAAGATGTCATTTTTGAGTTCTAGGTTTTTATAAGCCAACTCAGCATCTGTTACAATATGTGTTATAATTTGATATTTTAATGATAAATCTTTCTGAGCTAACTGTTTATTAGGCGACTCTTCAGAACCAGAAGCGCCAATAATAATGTGTGATATCTGCTCATCACTTGATTTAATCAAGTTGTCTATTACCAAACAAATATTGTCATAAGCTTTTTTAAAAGACACACTTAAATTACCAACACCACTTTCAGATTGACTGACTATTATACCAACTTCATCAAATAGTTTTCCGACCGTTTTAGTGCCACCAGCATCAATACCAATTGTATACATCACTTCTCCTCAAGTTGGATAGCGCCCTTAATAAAGCCTTTTGCTAATTCTAGTCTCTTATTAGATTCTTCAAATGTACAATTGGTTTCGATCATTACAATTGCATTTTTAGGTTTACGCTCAGCTTTTTCATAATAAGCTGCTGCCATTTCATTGGAAACACCTGTTGCCTGAACAATTATTTGTTTTGCTCTCTCAACAAGTTTTTCATTAGTGGCTTGAACATCAACCATTAAATTCCCATAAGATTTACCAATCGCAATCATGGCACCCGTCGTAATCATATTTAAGATCATTTTTTGCGCAGTACCTGCTTTTAATCTAGTTGATCCAGTTAAGACTTCAGGACCCACATTAACTTCTATTTTTAAATCGGATAAACTACCAATTTGGCTGTTTTTATTACAACTTATGGCAACTGTTTTTGCTCCAATTGTTTTTGCATAATTTAAACCACCTATAACATAAGGTGTTCTGCCACTAGCAGCAATACCAATAACAATATCATTTTTTGATAGATGAATGTTCTTTAAATCAGCCTTTGCTATTACTAAAGAATCCTCAGCACCCTCTACAGCTTCTTTTATAGCTTGGTCACCACCAGCAATCAAACCAATTACCATCTCAGGTGGTGTACCAAATGTAGGGACACATTCCACAGCATCTAAAATACCCAACCGACCACTTGTACCTGCACCCATATAAATCAATCTTCCACCATTTCTAAATACAAAGGCCACAGCATTCACAGCTTGTTCTATCGGATCTAACGCTTCTTTTATTGCTAAAGCAACTCTTTGATCTTCTTCATTCATAATCTCCAAAAATGTCTTTGTGGACATATCATCTAGAGTCATTGTATTTTCATTTCTTGTTTCAGTCTTCAAATTATTAATCATACGTTCTCCTTAAACAGATACAGGAAGCTGTCCCGTTGTGGCATGCCCTTCGATTATTGTCATCAGTGACTCTAAAGCAAGCTCCGTCAACTCATAAGTACATAAACAACTCTGACACTTCAGTTTTGAAAAATCATATGGGGAACCTAAAAGTACAACTGCACAGTTCATACTGGTAAGCAGTTTATTCTGAGATTCAAGTTGTTTTAAATCTTTACTCGCAAAAATAACTTGTTTATAAGCCTTAGACGCTAAAATAATTTGACCGACTTGAACATCATCTAAAGTATCATATAAAAAAGCATTTTTCGTCTTTAAAACTTCTTTAGTGATAGATGTTTTTGGAAAAACATACAGTAGCTCAGAATCAAAAGTTATCTCTTCACCGATCAAAGTAATTGACTTTAAGCTAATTTCTTTGGATAGTTTCAAATGGTCAGCTGTTTCTAAGTCCGTTTTTATGATTTCCCATGGCAACATCTTATTATTAATGTTGTATTTCTCTTTATATTTTATAATTCTCTCAACGGCTTTATCAATTATTTTTTCATCGAGTCGTTTCTCTTTAACGGCTTGAATAACAGCCTCTAAAGAAGAAATTTGAGTTTCTAACGTATGGCTAAACAAAAGAATATCCACTCCAGCCTTAAGACTAAGGAGTACAGCCTCTTCAACACCATAATGTTTTGAGATGGCATGCATCTCCATACAATCAGTCATTATTAGACCATCAAACTGTAGTTGAACTCTCAGTAAATCAGCAATAATATCTCTGGACAATGTCGCAGGTTTATTATCCGAACTTACATTTGAAAATAGTACATGAGATACCATAATAGCATCTAGTCCTTTTCGAATCAGAAGTTCATAGGGTTTGAGTTCAATTTTTTTTAGCCGATTCATATCATGAGATACTATTGGCAAAGAGGTATGTGAATCTAAACTCGTATCACCATGTCCAGGAAAATGTTTGGCTACAGCAAACATATCATTCACTTTATAACCTTCTAAAGCACTTAAAGAAAAGACTGAAACGTCATCTGGATTCTCCCCAAATGATCGGACATTGATAACAGGATTTTTTGGATTATTATTCACATCAACAACTGGAGCCAGGTTCATATTTATACCCAATAACGACATTTCTTTTGACAGAATTTCCGAAATACTTTTTGCATACTCTGGTTCTTCAGTTGCTGCAACTGCCATTTGCCCTGATACCGATGTGATGCCATTTTTAATGCGTGTTACAATACCCCCTTCTTGATCAATTGATATAAAAGCAGGGATTTTACTTCTCTTTTTTATCAAACTAGACAAACGATAAGCCTCATAAGCGCATTCTACATTTCTAGTAAAATAAATGATGCCACCTACATGATATTTTTCTATTAAAGTGGTCATATGTTGTTCATCTTGAACGCCCAACATAAACAACTGTCCTACTTTCTCTTCAAGAGTCATGTTATTGATATCAATCATTTTGATCTCCTAACACATTGTTATAAATGATGTTTTCCAACTCTTTTCTAAATGAGATGATTTTGGTATTCTTCCTGGTTGGATGTACACGGTTAGACAATAGAATAAAAGAAATACGATTTTCAAAATCCACCATAAAATTTGTTCCAGTGTACCCTGTATGATAGATAACCTCTTGACCACAGACTTTCTTAACAATCCACCCCATACTTCTATACGACTCATCTTCACATAATATGATTTTTTGTTGTATGTATTTTAGAGACTTTTCACTAAGTATCTCAGTTTTATTATACACTCCCTTATTCATAAGCATTTCAGCAAAATTACTTAAATCCTTCACGGTAGAGTAAATGCCTGCATGACCAGCTACACCACCTAATAAATAACCTTTTTCATCATGTACCTCACCATGAATCAATCCTCTAAAACCGAAGATTTCTGTTGGTGCAATACGGTCCAAGTTTTTATTGTTGTAACAGGTATCTAACATATTTAAGGGGTTAAAGACATTTTTTTTAACATAGCCAGAAAAGGATCCTGTAATTTCATCAATAATAAATCCCAAATACATAAAACCAACATCTGAGTACACAACTTTTGAACCTGTTTCATAGGTCAATCGACAATTATATAAATCTTTTAATAACGGTTTTAGCGATTTCATATCCTCAGTGTTAGGTGTTAATGCAGGATATCCTGATGAATGTGTTAATACATCTTTTATGGTGACCTTTTTATCTTTTAAATAAGGTAAATATTTGCATAAAGTATCATCTATATTTAATTGACCTGATTCAATGAGTTTTAATACCGTCGTTGTTGTTGAAACAACTTTTGACAGTGATGCAATATCATAGATGGTATCTATATGATTGGTTTTAATTATTGGCTTTAATGACTTGTTTCCAAAACAACCATAGTACTTTTGCTCATCAATAATTAGACAATAATTTGCACCTGGAAAAACACCGCTATTAACGCCAGCTTCCATACACTCATTCAATTGATTTATCATGATCTCTCTATCTCTCATAAGCCCTCTATCAATCTATAAACTTCAATATTTTTTTTGGAAAATGGCATGCTACCATTTGATTTTCTGCTATTTCTTTTAAAATCGGCTCTTCTTGAATACACTTATCTTGAGCCATAGGACATCTCGGGTGGAAACGACAACCATTCGGTAAATTAAGCGGCGAAGGTGTTTCTCCCTTTAATACGATTTTCTCTCTTTTATTGTCTACATCAACATTGGCTAAAACACTCACCAGTGCTTGTGTATAAGGATGTCTACAGTCTCCTGATATAATCTCTGATGGACCTATCTCAACAATTTTACCGAGATACATAATGGCAATACGATCAGAGATTAACCACGCGAGTGATAAATCATGAGTAATGAATAAGTAGGATGTGCCCTTTTTCTCTTTCATTTCGTACATCAACTTAACGATATCAGCACGAATAGATGCATCCAACATAGAAACGGGTTCATCAGCAACAATAAACTCAGGTGACACAATAAATACTGCTGCAATGGCAACACGTTGACGTTGACCACCACTCAATTCATGAGGGTATCTATAAAGATAATCTGCACCTGGTTTTAAACCTGCAAATTCAAGTGCTTGAATTGTTTTCTCTTTCATTTCAGACTCTTTTAAATTCTTTTCTATCAATCTTAACGGTTCTGATACAATATCCACAATCATATATTTTGGATTCAATGATTGATAAGGATCTTGGAATATCATCTGAGCTCTTTTTCGAAACTTTTTCATCCAAACTTTATTTTTAGCATCATATGTTTCACCATCGAATATCATATCACCTTCGTGATGTACTAGGTTTAACATAGCACGTCCCGTTGTCGTTTTTCCTGAGCCCGATTCACCAACTAAAGATACAATTTCACCTTTATTTATCGTTAAATCAACACCATCAACAGCTTTCACATAATTCATATCCTTACCCATTAATTCTTTTAAAAATTTTTGTCTGACTTTAAAATGTACTTTTAAGTCTTTTGCTTCAAACAAGGGTTTACTCATGATGTTCACCTCCAAGTAAATGACATGATGCCATATGACCCTTCCCAAAATTAACAGGAGTAGGCACTTTCAATTTACAGACTTCCATCGCTTCACTACATCTTAAATGAAAACGACAACCCGATGGGGGATTTAATAAATTCGGAGGTGATCCTGGAATGGATTCAATTAATTTCTTTTCACCATAAATATTAGGAAATGCTGCAATTAGCTTTTGTGTATATGGATGTTTAGAATTTTTAATCACATCTCTTACACTACCAATTTCAACAATATTACCAGCATACATAACGGCAATTCTATCACATGTTTCAGAAATAATTGAAAGGTCATGTGTAATGATCAACATACTCATATCCATATTTTTTCTTAAATCATTAATCAAATCAATAATTTGAGCTTGTACCATAACATCAAGTGCAGTGGTTGGTTCATCTGCGATTAAAACCTTCGGACCACAAGCTAAAGCCATCGCTATCATGACTCTTTGACGCATACCACCTGAAAATTCGTGTGGATAGTCATCAACTCTAGAGGTGTCTAATCCAACCACTTTAAAGAGTTCAATAATTTTACTTTTTACTTCATCATCTTTAATGCTTGGATCATGAAGTAATATCGCTTCTGCTATTTGAAAACTAATTTTCTTAACAGGATTCAAGGCATTCATTGCGCCTTGGAAAACCATTGCAATATCATTCCAGCGATACAACTGCCATTCTTCTTCTTTGTTTTTCGCAATATCTTTGCCTTCATACATAATAGAACCAGCATCTAAATAACCATTCTCCGGTAACATACCCATAGTTGATAATGCCGTTGTTGTTTTACCACAACCAGATTCACCTACTAACCCAAGCGACTCTCCTTCGTACAAATCAAAGTCAACATTTTCTACCGCTCTAACAGTACCTAAACTAATGTCGAAGAAAATATTCAAATCTCTAATTTCTAAAATTTTATTTTTTTGTCCACTCATATTATCTACCTCTTAACTTCGGATTAAGGATTTCATCAAACGAATAACCTACAAATGTAAAACTCAAAACTAGCAAAATAATCGCTAATCCAGCAGGTACAAAATACCACCAAGCACCAATACTTACAGCACCATTAACAAAAGCACCATTTAATATTTGACCCCAACTCACTGATAGCGGATCACCTAATCCTAAGAAACTCAAAGAGGCTTCTGCTAAAATTGCACTTGATGTTGCTAAAATTGTATTCGCAAATATAACTGGGAATACATTCGGTAAAACATGTTTATACATAATATAAACATTGCCAGCACCAATTGATTTAGCCCGTTCTATATAAGGCCTTTCTCTAATTGATAAAGCTTGTGAACGCACCAATCTTGCTGTACCTGTCCATCCAGTAAAACCGATTACCAAAATAATATTTTTTATATTTGTACCTAATAATGCTGACAAAACCATAATCAGTGGTAACTTTGGAAGAACCATCATACCATCTGTTAATCTCATTAAAGTAGAATCTAATTTCCCGCCAACAAATCCAGATGTTAAACCAATTGTAGTACCAATACTTATTGAAATTAATGCAGCTGAAAAACCAACTATTAAAGATGTTTTAGTCCCTGAAATAATAGCACCAAATAGATCTCTACCTAAATGGTCTGTACCAAATATATATTCGGCTGATGGTTTTGCCATCATTGGACCTTCTCCTACATCAATTGCTGAATAAGGATATATCACTGGACCAATGAATGCTATCATGAAAAAAATAACCAACATGATAAATCCTAGAGTACCAATCTTATTACCAAAGAAAGTTTTCACAACTCTTTTTAGATTACGGATCCTCACTTCAAACTTATCTTTTCTCAAGCTTTTTTTGCGTATTACTTCACTCATACCACCCCTCCTTACTCATACTTAATTCTAGGATCTATATACATATAAACAATGTCTGCTAAAAAGTTCGCTGTAACGACAGCAAAACTGGTAATGATAAAAGATCCTTGTAAGAGTGGATAATCTCTAGCAATGAGCGCTTTAAGTAATAGCGTTCCAACGCCAGGCCATGTAAAGACCGTTTCAGTTTGAATAGCTCCGGATACAACAAATCCTAATGAAGTTGCTATAACCGTTACCATTGGTAACATCGCATTTGGCAGAGCATGCCTTCTGATAATATATCGTCTGCCAAAACCTTTGGCTCTAGCTGTATTGATATATTCTTCAGTAAATACATCTAATAAAGAACTTCTCATAATCATTACATAACTACCAAATATAGCCAATCCTAAAGTTATGGTCGGTACAATTAAATGATGTGCGACATCCAAAATGTGTTGCCAGGTTGTTATATTTCGAAGTCCGGGTGTTTCCATACCAAATAGTGGAACCCACCCAAGTTTTACACCAAATATAACGAGTAATACCATACCAAACCAAAACGCTGGTATCGCATAAATAAACAAAGAAAATCCTAACAAACCAACATCTATCTTTTTCCCTCTGTGTGCTGCTGCTATGGTACCGAAAAGGATACCAAATAAAATCGCTACAGTTTGAGCGCAAAGTGCTAGTAATATTGTATTTGGTAATCTTGTTCCTATAACTTCCATTACTGGTTTTCTAAATGAAAACGACTGTCCAAAATCTCCCATTAAAATATTTTTTAGATAAACAAAATACTGTTGATATAACGGTAAATTTAAGCCATAGTTTGCTTTTATCTGATCTGCAACTTCTGGATCTATCCCACTTTTTACAAACATTGAAGTCGGATCTCCAGGCATAACTCTAAATAAAATAAAACTAATGGTAAGAACGATCCAAATGGTTATTAAGCTTTGAAATATTTTTTTTGAAAAATACCTATAGTTCATCCCTTTTCCCCCATAATTTTTATGTCATTGATCATCAAATATTGAATACTAAAAGAAAGGAGCGTCTACAGTCCGTAGAGCACTCGTTTCTTTGTATTCATATATCTTTACTTA
>JABXKX010000422.1 GCA_013619035.1 Peptostreptococcaceae bacterium | reverse complement strand
ATGCATAGTATATTTAATGTACTGTTAGTTGCATTACACAATGTAACGGAATTGAGATGGGGGTCAGAGTTCATCTCTTTTTTTGTACAAAAAATCCTCCTACTTAATAATTCGACATCAAGTAGGAGGATTCCTTTTTGGAAATTTTTTCTATTTCAGTGACTATCTATTTCCCGACAGCCCCTTTCAAATGTTTTTTAATTGAATGATATTGTTTCATAAGAACTGATTTAAATATTACTTACCTACGTAAACAACCATTTGAATTTCAACTTTTACATCTAAAGGTAATCTAGCAACTTCTACAGCTGCTCTTGCTGGTTTATGATCTGTAAAGAATTCTGCATAAACACCATTCATAGCGCCAAATTCATTCATATCCTTTAAGAATACTGTTGTTTTTACAACATTCTTATAATCAACACCTGCTTCAGTTAAGATAGACATCGCATTTGTAAGCGACTGTCTTGTTTGATCTTCAATACCACCATCAACAATTTTACCAGCAGCTGGATCCATTGGTAATTGACCAGATACATACATAAAATCTCCAGCAATCATAGCTTGTGAATATGGACCAACAGCAGCTGGTGCATTATTCGTATGAACTTTTTTTAACATAATTAAACCCCCTATTTGTCTTCTCTTGTTTCATCTAAATAGTTATAAATTGTATAGCGCGACACACATAAGATGTCTGCTACATAATCAATGGCACCCTTAATTAAGAATACACCTTGACCATCTAATTGATTCACTATTTTTACTTTTTCATCTTTATTTAAGTATGCAACAGGTTTGCCTATTTCGTCAATCTTTGTTTGCACAACTTCACTTAAAACATCATTAATTTTTTTACTAGATTTATCTTCTTTAATGGGTTCACCACCAAAATCAAGTAATTCACTTAATGCTCTTTTAGCAATTGCAAATTCTGTAACATCAAAGTTGATGCATAAACAACCGATTACTTTACCTTCTTCATCACGTATAAACATTGTTGTTGACTTTATGGTTCTACCATCAGAACCTTTACCAGAATAATTGATGGTATCTTTCTGAGTATTACCTGCTTTGACTTGTTGAAGCGAATGATCAGTCATAGAACTATTAGAATCTCTTCCAGTTACTTCACCATTTTCTATTGTCACAATCGAATGGTTCAAATCAGAAAAATCATGTAATACGACTTCACAGTTACTACCAAATGTACCTGCAATACCTTTCACAATTGGAATATAACGTTTCATTATTGGATGTACAGGTTTTGCCATACTGACCTCCTATTTTACAACAATATTTACAAGACGTTTAGGTACACAGATCACTTTAACAATTTGCTTGCCATCGATTAATGTCTGTACTCTTTCACTTGCCATTGCAATAGCTTCCATCTCTTCCTTTGTACTTGTTGCACTAACTACCAATTTATCTCTTACTTTGCCATTGATTTGTAGTACGATTTCTACTTCATCATCAACTAAGTACTTTTCTTCAAACGTTGGCCATGATGTTTCATTTAACATACCTTCAAAGCCTAATACTTCCCATAATTCTTCAGTCATATGAGGTGCCACTGGATTAAGAAGTATAATCAATGCTTTAAAATCAGCTTTATTCAATTTCCCAACTTTAGTGATTTCATTTTGAAGTGTCATCATTGCAGCAATTGCAGTATTAAATTTCATATTTTCATAATCATTAGTTACTTTTTTAATGGCCTTATGAATTGGTTTTAAAAGTGCCTTAGAATACTCAGTACCTTCTTCTACGACATCCGTCAAACGCCACACTCTGTCTAAGAATCTCTTACACCCTTTTAAACTTAGCATTGACCAAGGTGCTGATTTCTCAAAGTCACCGATAAACATTTCATAAGTTCTAAGTGTATCTGCACCATACTCTGTAATAATATCGTCTGGGTTAATTACATTACCACGAGATTTAGACATTTTTTCATTGTTATCACCTAAGATCATACCGTGTGATGTTCTCTTATCATATGGTTCTTCTGTTGGTACAACACCACAATCGAATAAGAATTTATGCCAGAATCTAGAATAAAGTAAATGTAGTGTTGTATGTTCCATACCGCCATTGTACCAATCTACAGGTCCCCAGTATTCTAACATCTCTTTTGAAGCTAATTCTTCGTTATTATGTGGATCACAGTATCTTAAGAAGTACCATGATGACCCTGCCCATTGTGGCATTGTATCTGTTTCACGTCTCGCTTCTTTACCACACTTTGGACATTCAGTTTTAACCCAGTCTTCAAGGTGTGCTAGAGGAGATTCACCATTATCTGTTGGTTCATAGTTATCTACTTCAGGTAATTTTAAAGGTAAATCTTTTTCTTCAACCGGTACCCAACCACAACAGTCACAGTGTACTAATGGAATTGGTTCACCCCAGTATCTCTGTCTTGAGAATACCCAGTCACGTAGTTTATAATTAACTTTCTTTTCACCAATCTTATTGGCTATTAAGAAATCAGTAATCTTTGCTTTTGCTTCAGGTACTTTTAAGCCATCAATCATTTCTGAATTAACCAATACACCATCTGCATTATCCGTATAGGCTTCTTCTTCTACGTTTCCACCTGATACAACTTCGATAATAGGTAAATCAAATTTCTTTGCAAATTCCCAGTCTCTTGTATCATGTCCTGGTACTGCCATAATAGCACCTGTACCATAACTCATCATAACGTAATCAGAAATCCATACAGGAATCTCTTTATTTGTCACAGGGTTAACAGCCATAATACCTTTAACTTCAACACCTGTTTTAATTTTTACTAACTCTGTTCTTTCAAACTCAGATTTTTTACTTGAATCAGTTCTATATTGTAATAATGCATCCATGTTTTCAATTTGATCAGCATATTTTTCGATATAAGGATGTTCTGGTGACATAACCATATATGTAGCACCATAAAGTGTATCCGGTCTTGTCGTAAATACTCTAAAGACATCTTCAGCACCTTTGATCTTAAAATCAACTTCAGCACCTTCAGAACGCCCAATCCAGTTCTTTTGTTGTATTTTAACTCTTTCAATGTAATTAACTAAATCTAAATCGTTTATCAATCTTTCAGCATACTCAGTGATTTTAAGCATCCATTGGTTCTTAACCTTTTGCTCTACTTGTGAACCACAACGCTCACAACCACCACCAACTACTTCTTCATTTGCTAAACCAACTTTACAACTTGGACACCAGTTGATTGGGAATTCTTTTTTATAAGCAAGTCCCTTGTTAAATAATTGGATGAAAATCCATTGTGTCCATCTATAGTAATTAGGATCTGTTGTATTAATTTCTCTTGACCAGTCAAATGACATACCAAGTGATTTTAACTGATCTTTAAATCTAGCAATATTTTCTTTCGTTACTACTGCTGGATGAATTTTATTTTTAATTGCATAGTTTTCAGTTGGTAAACCAAATGCATCCCATCCCATTGGATATAATACATTGTAACCATCTAATCTTCTTTTTCTTGCAACGATGTCAAGTGCTGTATACGGTCTAGGATGCCCTACATGAAGACCTTGACCAGATGGGTACGGAAACTCTACTAATGCATAAAACTTCTTTTTTTCCGTAGTTTCTGTTGCGTAAAAGCTACCTTTCTCATCCCAGATATCTTGCCATTTCTTTTCTACTTTAGAATGATTATAATCCATTTAAACCTCCTATTATTTATCAAAAGTCCTTCTTTGACTTGTTTACAAAAACAAAAACGGACATTTAATCATTAGGGACGAATAACTCCGCGGTACCACCCTATTTGACAAATGTCCTCTCTAAGTTCTATAACGGTAACCAACCATTTCCTTTTAACTAAGGCAAGTTCAAAATCTATATTGGTTCACACCAGCCACCAATTCTCTGAAAAAATGATTTTTACTACTCCTTAAGGAATTATATTATTTTTAACTAGTTTAAACTGTTAATTAGAAAGTGTCAACACTTATGTCAAGTATTTTTGCATCTTTCCACATTTTTTCTAACTTATAGAAGTCTCTTGTCTCTTCTGTAAAGACATGAACGATTACATCAATGTAATCTAATAAGATCCATTCACCAGTTCTGTAACCCTCTTTATGAGCAGTGTCAAAGCCAATCTTGCTTAATTCATCTTCAACTGACTCAGCCAATGATGTCGCATGTCTAGTCGATGTACCCGTTGCAATTATAAAATAATCTGCAATAGATGTTAATTCTTTTACATCTAATACTTTAATATTATGTCCCTTATTATCATCTAGAGTCTTAAATACCTCTAAACTTAATGCTTTGTTATCCATGTTTCCTCCTTATGATATACCTGTACCAACACGTACTACAAGGTATATAACGTATGTTGCCAACATGGCAAATCCTTGCCATTTTTTTGTTTCACCTTTTATAAGAGTTGGTACTGCGAATATTAACATCAATAGTAGCACAAACGGCACATCGATTTTAAGTGTATTAGGATAATTAGTAAATGCTTTTCCTAAGAAATTAAAATCGTACAGTTGAATCGGTAGTCCTTCTTTAGATATTAAAGAAGATGATGTTAATATAAGTGCTACATTTAAAATGTTGGCACCACTTATATTTCCAAGACCAATGTCTTGATTTTTCTTTTTGATAGAAGACAACATTGTTGTCAACTCTGGTAATGATGTACCAATTACAATACCCCAGCACCTGCTACAAATAAAATGATATTTTTAGTAATAATTGCTTTTGTTAATGTACTTTTATCAAAGGTAAATTCCTCTTTCGATTCTTTACTACCCTAAATATTATAGTATAAAAACAATACTATGAATAAAAGTACAATCAATGCTTCCATATGGGTAAAAGTAAATCCCATGCAAATGCTGTAAATGTAAGCAATGATGCAATCATAATCGAACTTTTTTTAGCAAATAATTTCCTTTTAATTGGATTTCTAAGTGCAATAACTCCTAATGATGCTTTCAATCCAATAATACAAACAATTGATTCAACAGCATTACCAATCATCACTTTAAATAATTAACACTAGCCTAATGCAATAGTATATATACTAATCTGTCCATTTATCTTTCCGCCACTAGAGCGTTTAGCATTAAAATCGTTTGTACGTGTATCATGTTACCTCTTTTAAGTTCAAATATCAAGGTATTTTGACAAGCCATAATTAAAGCTTTGTTAATATCTTTTTGGACTAATTCACGTAATATTTCAATACCTTCGTAAGAGCGCCCTTCTTCAAGAGCATCCGATAAATAAATAATTTTTTCTAACATCGACATATGTGGTCTTCCAAACGTATGATTCATAATCGCATGAAATATATCGTCACTTACACCAAATTGCTCTTTTGCAATAATAGCAGACATATAACCATGTCCTAAGTTTGGATGATTCTTAATGACATCACAAATAGGTTTATTCGTACGCCTATATGTTTCTAAGATTGCTTCATCACTCTCATATTTACAGTAATCATGAAGTAAAGATGCTATTTCAGCATCTTTCTCATTAACTTCATATAATTTTGCAAGATGTACCGCGAGTTTACAAACACCTAAAGTATGATTGTATCTCGATGGTTTCAAATGATTTCTCACTGTCGTTTTTAAATCATTCATTTACAAAACCTTACGCTCATCAATATATAATTTATGTTCATAAATATAGTCTTCAGCACTTTTTGGTAACAAATATCTGATACTCAAGTTATACTTAATTCTTCTACGAATATCAGTAGATGATATTGCAAGTGCCGGTACTTGAGTAATTGTAATATCAGCTTTATAGTCCTTTACTAGGGCATTGATTTGATCAGAAAGTTCTTTATCTTCAACACCCGGTCTAGTCGAGCCAATAAATTTGCACAAATGAACCAACTCCGAGAAATTTTTCCATGTAGGCAAATCAATTATCATATCCGCACCCGTAATGAAATAAACTTCAGTTTCTTCACCGTACATTTCACGAAGTCTCAAAACCGTATCAATTGTATATGTTTTATTATCTTGATCTAACTCTATACGAGAGAGTTCAAAGAATTCATTGTCTTCAATCGCCAATTGAGTCATCTCATAACGATGCTCTTTTGATGCCGTTGAGTCTTTATGTGGGGGGTTGCCTGTCGGAATGAAAATAATTTTATCCATTTGAAAGCGTGTTCTAACCTGCTCTGCTAAAACAAGATGTCCATTATGAATGGGATCAAAAGTACCGCCCATCAAACCTATTTTCATGTGTGCCTCCTATTTCAATTTATACTAAGTTACTCTATTATATCATAAAGAATCGCAAAAACTAATAATCTCATCACCGAAGTGATGAAATTATTTATTTTGGTAACACTATTTGCGGATCTTCTTTTGCTTCTCTATATAGTACAAATTTTCTACCAATATCTTGAACATAATTTGCTTCTAATCTTTCTACAAAGTAATTAGCTGCTTCATGAGCTGACATTGGTGATGTTTCTAATACATTCACTTTTACAAGTTCATGTGAGTCTAACATCATGTCTAATTGTCTAATAAATGTTTCTTTATTACCTTCTTTACCCATTTGTATCATTGGTTTGATACCATTGGCTAAAGCTCTTAAATATTTTCTTTGTTTGTTAGATAACATGTTATCTCCTATTCATAATAGTCAAATTCAAAATCGAAGATCTTAACTGTATCTCCGTCTTCAATGCCCATTTCTCTTAATTCTTCAAATACACCAATCTTCGTTAACACGCTTTGGAATCTTCTTAAAGATTCAACATCTGTAAAGTCAGTTGAGTAAACCAAACGTTCAATCGGGATACCGCTTACCGTATAAACATCATCCTTCACATGGTATTCAATCTCTTGATTCTTATCTGATTCTACTCCGTAGATCGCATGAGCATCATCAATATCAACCAATACAACTTCTTCAATATCATCAAGTGCATGTGTTACGTATTGCATCATCTCAGTCACACCTTGTTGTGTTGCTGCTGAGATAGGGAATACCTTATGTCCTCTTGATTCCATTTCTTTTACGAAGTCATTAAAAACTTCTTCATCGTAAATGATATCTGTCTTATTAGCTGCAATCACTTGTACCTTATTAGACAATCTCTCATCATACTGATGTAATTCTTTGTTGATGTTATCAAAATCTTCGATAGGATTTCTACCTTCTACACCTGATACATCCACTACATGCACTAGCATCTTTGTTCTTTCAACATGACGTAAGAAATCATGTCCTAAACCAACACCTTCACTAGCACCCTCAATCAGTCCCGGAATATCTGCTAAAACAAAACTTTTTCCTCTTACAACTTCTACAACACCTAAATTAGGTTTTAAAGTGGTAAAATGATAGTTTGCGATTTTCGGACTAGCTTTTGTTAAAACTGATAAAAGTGTAGATTTTCCTACATTAGGATAACCAACTAAGCCTACATCTGCCAGCATTTTAAGTTCAAGTATTATTGTAAATTCTTGACCTACTCTACCTTGTTGAGCAAATGTTGGTGCTTGTCGTATAGAATTTTTAAAGTGTGTATTACCTTTACCACCTTTACCGCCACCAGCAAGCAATTGCTTTTGGCCAATTTCAGTTAAGTCAGCTAATACTTTTCCTGTTTCTTTATCTCTAATAATTGTTCCAGCAGGAACTTTAATAATCCAGTCTTCTGCATCTTTACCAAAACGGTTTTTCTTACCACCGTTTTCACCTGGTTCTGCAGCATACTTTCTTTTGTACCTAAAGTCCATCAGTGTTCTCATACTTGAGTCAACTAGTGCATAGATGCTTCCACCTTTTCCACCGTCTCCACCATCAGGTCCACCATCAGGTACATACTTTTCACGTCTAAAGGAAACACGACCGTCTCCACCCTTACCAGATTTAATAAAAATCTCGGCTTTATCAACAAACATAATACCACCTCTTTGACCTTGTACCCGAATATGATACAAGATACCAATTATTGCAATAATAAAGCCCATCTAAAAGATGGGCTTAAACTTAAACTCGTACTTAAATGGTAAGATTATTCAGCAGCGTATACGCTTACTTGCTTTCTTTTCTTGTCTTTTCTTTCGAATTTAACAACACCGTCAATTAAAGCAAACAACGTATCATCTCCACCAATCCCAACATTATTACCTGGGTGAAGTTTTGTACCTCTTTGTCTCATTAAAATACTTCCACCTGTAACGAATTGTCCATCAGCTCTCTTTACGCCAAGTCTCTTAGCAGCAGAATCTCTACCGTTCTTAGAAGAACCTACTCCCTTTTTACTCGCGAAAAATTGTAAATTAAAATTCATCATTGTATGTTTGCACCTCCCTTTTTTAAGAGTCTCATATATTTTGGGTATGCCTTAGCAATCCCTTGTAATCCTGTTAACACAGTATTTAAAACAATATCTGCTTTTACAGATTTTGTTTCCTCTAAATCTGCCGGTAATTCAATATACATATAACCGCTTGTTTCATCGGTTTCAACAATAAAGAATTGTAATCCAGCAACAGTCTCTAGACTGTTTACAGCAGTTTGCATCAAAACTGAGATTGCTGCACATACTATGTCTTCACCGTGATCGGCAAAATTAGCATGTCCGCTTGCTTCGATTGATACAAGGCTATCATGTTTATAGGTAACTGTAACTTTGGTCATCTTAACACCTAAGCGTTGATCTTGTTGATAACAACTTTAGTGTATGGTTGACGGTGACCTTGCTTCTTTCTATAGTCTTTCTTAGCTTTGTACTTGTAAATGATAACCTTCTTACCTTTACCATTCTTTTCAACTGTAGCAGAAACTTTCGCACCTTCAACAATAGGAGAACCAATTGTTAACTCTTCTCCGTTAGATACAGCTAACACTTTATCAAAATCTACAGCGTCTCCAGCTTCAACGTTTAACTTCTCAATGAATAAAACGTCTCCCTCTTGAACTCTGTATTGCTTTCCACCTGTTTCAATAATTGCGTACATCTTTACACCTCCTCATAATAAGACTCGCCTTAGCAGGTAACTTACGTTTTAAAACCTGATCCGAGCGGTAACTGACAATAAATTGCCTTGCGACACATATCGCACCTAGTTATTATAAACCCAATCGAATATAATTACAAGGTCTTTTTATATATTTGTTGAATTCTTTTTCAGAACTCATAAACAACTTTTTACTTACCACTGGTTTGAAAATTATGACCTGTTAATTGATCCAATACTTCAATCTGAACTTCTACTTCTAACAAACTCATCATATGATCCAAATAAGTGGTGTTTTTATCTATTTTTTTGCAAAGTATCTTATTTAATTCCTGTGATACTTTGACTTCAAAAACACTCTTATCAGTATGTTTT
>JABXKX010000498.1 GCA_013619035.1 Peptostreptococcaceae bacterium | reverse complement strand
ATATTTTATCAGCAATGAATCCAATGTGACATATATGTCTGGATTCACGGGAGAGGCATCTTATTTGATACTATCTTCAGAAGGACAAGTGCTAATGACTGATGGTCGTTATGACGCACAAGCTAAAATGGAATGTGAAGATTTTGAAGTGACAAAGTGGCACAATCCGACAAGACCAGATCCAGATACTATTATTTTTTATTTAAAAAAGTATGAGATAAAAAAATTATACTTTAATGAAAACGGTTTAGCCTATAAACATTACAGATTACTCCGTAATGCTCTTAAACATCATGAGATGGATGTAGAACTGATTCCGATGTCTGGTTTAATTGAAGCATTAAGAGAAGTGAAAGAACCTTCTGAAATTGAGTGTATTAAAATAGCCTGTGATATTGCAGATAAAGCTTTAGAATCATTGGTATCACATATTAAAATTGGTGTGACGGAACTTCAATTGGTAGCACATCTTGAGTATTACTTAAAGTCATATGGAGCAGATAATATATCATTTGATACAATTATATTATCTGGAGATAAAACTGCAATGCCTCATGGTAAACCAAGTGATAAAAAATTAGAAAAAGGTGATTTTTTACAACTTGATTTTGGAGCACTTTATAAAGGGTATCATTCGGATATGTCTAGAACATTTATCATCGGTGAAGCCTCTGAAAAACAAATCGATTTATATGAGATGATGTTAAAAGCAACGGTTGATTCTACCGCTGTTTTACAAGGTGGTATCAAAGCGACTATACCAGATGCTAAAGTAAGAGAAATACTAGATGATGAAGCAACTGAATATTATTATCCAGGTTTGGGGCATGGTGTTGGACTTGATATTCATGAGGGACCTTCTATGAGTCAGACTTCTAAAGATGATATCAGAGTGAATAATGTTTTGACTATTGAACCAGGTGTTTATATAGCTGGTTGGGGTGGTATGAGAATTGAAGATACAATTTTAGTCACTGAAAATGGATATGAGGTTTTGACAAAATATCCTAGAACATTACAGGTTTTAGGTTAGGAGAACATATGACAGGACAGATTTTTAATATACAAAAGTATGCACTACATGATGGACCTGGGATCCGTACAACCATTTTTTTTAAAGGCTGTCCATTAAAATGTCAGTGGTGTCATAATCCTGAGAGTATACGTACAGATCAAGAATTAACATTCAACCAAGACAAATGTATAGGTTGCAACAGTTGTGATGGGTTTGTGTATCCAGAGCCTTGTCCTTCAGAAGCATTAGAGTTTGTTGGGAAGGTTTATACGGTTGAAGAACTGATGGTAGAAATCTTAAAAGATCATATATTTTATGAGCAATCAAAAGGTGGTGTGACGTTTTCAGGTGGCGAACCTTTGATGCAAAGTGATTTTTTATTGGAAGTTTTGAAATCGTGTAAAGAACATGATATTCATACAACTATAGATACAACTGGATTTGCGCCATGGAAGCATATTGAAAAGTTATTGCCATATGTAGACTTATTCTTATATGATATCAAACATACCAACTCAGAGATGCATGAAAAGTTAACTGGTGTACCCAATGATTTGATTTTAGAAAATTTCAAAAAAATAATTAAAACAAACCATGTCTATGTCAGATTAATTTTAATCAAAGATATCAATGATGATGAAAAACATATAACGGAAGTTCTTAAGTTAATTGATAGTGACTATGTGGACCAGATTAACATTTTACCATACCACAACTATGCTGAAAACAAATACAATCACTTGATGATTGATTCAAAGTTTATTGAGTTTAAAAAACCAACTGAAGATAAATTAGAGAAAATAGCACATTTCTTTAGAAGCCATGGTATTAATACATATATTGGAGGTTAAGATGCTAACAACAAGAGTTCAAAAATTGAGAAAAGAAAGTTTGAAAGCAGTACCTCATATCTGGATTGATAGAGCTAAGTATGTAACCGATGTGTACAAAGAACATTTAGGAGAAGTTTCTACACCAGTTCTTAGAGCCATGTCTTTTTATGAAATATTAAAAAATAAACCTATTTATATTGGTGACGGTGAGTTAATCGTTGGAGAAAAAGGTGCTAGACCTGGCGCTGCGCCAACGTATCCTGAATTATGTTGTCACGAAATATCAGATTTTGATGTTATGAATTCAAGAAAACAAGTGAATTTTGATGTGGATTCAGAAGCATATACTTATCAAGAAGAGACAGCTATTCCTTATTGGAAGCATAAGTCAATAAGAAGTAAGTTGTTTAAGAATATGACTAAGGAATGGATCGGAGCGTATGAAGCAGGTATTTTTACTGAGTTTTTAGAACAAAGAGCGCCAGGACATACAGTCGCGGATAAAAAGATTTTCTTAAAAGGATTCAAAGAGTTTAAAGAAGAAATTAATTGTTCTATAGAAAATCTAGATTTTCAGAACGATTTAAAAGCATATGAGAAAAGAGAAGAACTAAAAGCAATGTTGATTTCGTGTGATGCTATTATTTTATATGGTAAACGTCATGCCGAAAAAGCTTTAGAACTCTCAAAAGAAGAAACGGATCCGATTAGAAAAGCTGAACTGCTTAAAATAGCAGATATTTGTAATCGAGTACCGGAACATGCACCATCTAATTACCATGAAGCATTACAGAGTTATTGGTTTGTTCATTTAGGCATTACAACAGAACTCAATACTTGGGATGCTTTTAGTCCGGGTAGATTGGATCAACATTTGCAATCGTTTTATGAAAAGGGATTAAACGACGGTAGTTTAACAAAGGAGTCTGCATTTGAACTGCTTAATCTGTTTTGGATTAAGTTCAACAATCAGCCTGCACCTCCAAAAGTAGGATTTACTTTACTAGAAAGTGCGACGTATACTGACTTTGCCAATATTGGTGTTGGCGGTATGACAATAGATGGTCAAGATGGTGTTAACGATATGTCTTATCTCATACTTGACTGTATTGATGAGATGAGATTGGTTCAACCCAGTTCAAATGTTCAACTGAGCAGAAAGAATCCTGAAGGATTTATTAAACATGCTTTAAGAGTGGTTAGAAAAGGAGCTGGTCAACCATCCATATTCAATGCAGATGCTGTAATTGAAGAAATGGTAAACATGGGCAAGTCTTTAGAGGATGCACGTGAGGGTGGCTGTAGTGGGTGTGTTGAGACCGGAGCTTTTGGAAAAGAGTCTTATATTCTGCAGGGATACTTCAATTTGACGAAAATTCTTGAAATTACACTGAATAATGGATATGATAAATACACAGGGAAATTAATTGGTCTAGAGACAGGTGATCCAAGATCATTTGAATCTTATGAGGATTTATTTGTAGCATATAGAAAACAATTGAAGTATTTCCTTGATATAAAAATTGAAGGCTCCAATGTGATTGGCAGGTTGTATGCAAATGAAATGCCAGCACCATTTATGTCTGTTGTTATTGATGATTGTATAACAGAAGGGATAGATTATAATGCTGGTGGTGCAAGATACAGTACATCTTATATTCAAGGTGTTGGTATTGGTACAATTACAGACAGTTTATCTGCTATTAAAGACCATGTTTTTGAAAACAAGAAAATCACAATGGATCAGCTATTAAACGCACTTGACAGTAACTTTGAGAATGAAGATTATATCAGAGCACTCTTATTTAATAAAACTAGAAAATATGGTAATGATGATGATTATGCAGACGATTTGATGAAGTCGGTATTTGATGCATTTTATGAAACGGTGAATGGTAGAGAAAATCCTATTGGTGGACACTACCGCATTAATATGTTACCAACAACATGTCATGTTTTCTTTGGATCGGTAATGGGTGCAACACCAGATGGTCGTTATAAAGGATTACCGTTATCAGAAGGTATTTCGCCCACTAAAGGTGGCGATAGAAACGGACCAACTGCTGTGATTAAATCAGTATCCAAAATGGATCATTTAAAAACAGGAGGTACACTTTTAAATCAGAAGTTCACACCAGATTTATTAGAAACAGATAGTGCTATAGCATCGTTAGCGAGCCTTGTCAGATCATATTTTAGGATGGATGGACATCATATACAATTTAATGTTGTCAGAGCAGAACTATTAAAAGAAGCTCAAGAAAGTCCTGAAGATTATGAAGATTTAATTGTAAGAGTAGCGGGTTACAGTGATTATTTTAATCATTTGAGTAAAGCCCTTCAAGATGAAATTATTAATCGTACAGAGCACACAGGTTTTTAGGAGGATACATGGTAAACGATATAGGCAGTAAACTAAAAGCATTAAGAACAATGAAAGAATTAACATTAAAGGAACTCAGTCAGCTGACGAACTTATCGATTGGTTTCTTATCACAAATTGAAAGAGGTGTTACATCGGTTGCTATTTCATCTTTGGATACAATTGCGAAAGCATTGGATTCAGACTTGTCATACTTCTTTACGATGCCTAAAAAAAGAGCAAGAAAGATCTTACGTTCTTATGAGCAAGAAGTGTTTACTATAAAGAATTCGCAATTTATCGATTATCATTTAACTTTAAATCCAGATTCTATGGATATGTTGCCAAGAATGCAAGTGATCTTACCACAATGTGAGTCAGAAGCTAATGATCCTTACGGACATGAAGGTGAAGAGTTTGTTTATGTTTTAGAAGGTATCTTAAATGTGACACTTGATAATGAGGAGTTCCAATTGTATCCTGGTGATACAATGCATTATGACTCAAAAATTCCACATAACTGGACAAATTGTACCAACAAAAATGTAAAACTTATTGTTGTGAATACACCAAATAGATTTAAAAAGTAACACGCCTTTTGGCGTGTTTTTTTCGGAGGCAACATGATCTATACAATAGACAGCAGTATACCATTTAGATTACTTGAAGCTTATGTAAATGAATTAGAAGCTACTGATGTTAAAATCACACTTAAAAGAAATCCTGATAGACCGAATAAATTAATTACAATTCCTTCAACCTCAGTTACTTTTGAAGGTGTTTCAGTTGAAGAGGCGGTACATAGATTTAGAATGGCTTTCTTATCTGCCGGTGGATAATTATATTTAAAATGCACAAAGGCAGTGATATTAAGAAGATTGACACAATACTTATAAAATAAATACCGTCAGATGACGGTATTATTTAAATTTGAGATTTTTATTAAGTACGAAATTTGCAAATAATCCTGTCATGCCAAATGAAATAACCAGTGCTATGAAAATCCCTTTTATGTCTAAAAATGAACTTAACAATAAAGCCAGAGGGACATAGATAATTAACATCTGAATAAGATTTAGTAGAGCCGCTTGTAATGGGTGGCGTAATGCATTTAAAGCGCCTACAGTGATCAAAATAACGCCTTGTAGACCATATCCAAGAGGTACTATTCTTAAATAAAGTACAATAACTGAAGATACTTCAGGTTGTTTTGTAAATAGTGATGCCAGTAAAGGGGCCGTTACAAATAAAAGAACATAGGCACTCAAGCCATATAGTAGTGAAAATCTCTGACTGATACGAAGTCCTTTTTGAATTCTGTCGATCTTCTTTGCGCCAAAGTTTTGACCGACGTAGACTGGTATAACAGAAGATAACGCTTGAAGAATTGCCAAAGCAAAATATTCAATTCTTGTTGCAATACCATAACCAGCTACAGCCTCATGACCATATGCTGAAATAAGTCCAGTTATAATGCCTAAACCGATTGGGAGGATCATTCTTGCAATGGCATTTGGTAGTCCTATGAATAATATTTCCTTCCATGAATTTAAAAGTGTTTTTATATGAACCGCTTTAGGTGTAACAACTTTTTCTCGAATTATAAGAACGTAAAGACCTACTGAAAATGTAATACTTCTAGAAAAAACGGTTGCGAGTGCAGCGCCTTTTACACCCATCTCAGGGAAAATCCATATACCAAAGATGAATAGAGGATCTAAGATGATGTTACCAATTGCAGCCACTAACATGACAATGCTTGGTGTTTTTGTATCCCCTAAAGCACGGATAATACTATTACCTATCATCGGAATTACAACAAAGGGTACACCTAAATACCAGATGCTCATGTAATCTCTAATATAAGGCATAACACTATCGTCAGCACCCAAACTTCTAAAGACTGGTTCAATAGTCATTAAACCGATTATGATAGCGATGATGGCAAAAGTGACGCCTAAGGTTAAACTATCTGAAGACAGTCTTTTAATCTTTTCATGATTCTTTTCACCGACAGCTTTTGAAATAACTGCAGAAGCACCTACGCCTAATCCTAAGTTTAAGCTATTTAAAACCAAAACGATTGGGAATGTGAATGTTAAAGCAGCCATTTGGGTGGTACCTAATCTTCCGACGAAATAAGTGTCAGCCAAATTAAATGCAACCAACCCTAAAACACCGAATATCATCGGAATGGTCAGTTTTTTCAGAAGCTGTTTCTCATCACCGATTGTTAAGTCATGTCTAGCCATCAAGGCCTCCTTTAAGTAGTTGAACTTCATCTTGAACATTTATTTCCATGATTTTAATGAGTTTTTCAAACAATAACTTTTCATCATCTGTAAATCCCCTTGTTAATACTTTTGTGACACGACTCAAACGTACTCCTAATTGTTTAGCTACTTCATACCCTTCTTTTGTCAAAACACTTCGTTTATTTCTATGATCTTCTGAATCGGGTGTTACAACTAAGTAGGATAACGATTCTAATTTTTTTATGGCTCTATTGGTGTTTGCTCTATCAAAATGAAGCATCTCGGATAATTCTTTTTGCGTAATATTTGGGTTTTCAGCAACTTTAATTAAAAAGAGATATTGTCCGCTACTGATACTCAGATCCTTGCAGATGTCATTGATAATAATGCATTGATTTCTATAAATGGATGATATATGTTTTCCTATAGATAAATTTTTCATAAGCACTCCTTTATATTTGCGTCCGCAATCATTGTACAATATTTTGATTGCGTCCGCAATCATTATCAAATAAATAAAAAATGAGTTATAATGAGATTAGTTAACGAATAGAAAGTGAGAGCATATGAGCAAGTGTAAAATCACCAAAATAAAGAATGCTTCAAAAAAGGATTTTCAGGAATATAATAAAGCGATTCAAGAAGTTGAAAGCGCAAGTTTAACAATGAGTGATGCTTCAGAAGACTTTCATAAAATAATAGCTGAGTTACCAGCCTTAAGTGTAAAACCAACTGAAGGTGGTGTGTATGCCATTAAAAAGAATGTTATGGGAATGTTATGTGTCGAAGTGACTATTCATAAAAAAAAGTATGATTTTTTATTGGATACAGGAGCTGAAATCTCCTGCATCTCAAAACCGTTTATAAAAGACGGTACAATGATCAAAGAAGTGAGTGTAGGTGCAGCAGATGGTGTTAAAAGACCAATGGCATTATGCTGTTTTGACGAAATAGACGTACTCGGTGCAACATTTAAGAATCTTCCGGTATTAATACTTGAAGATCAATTCTCATTTTCTTTATTGGGACAAAAGGTATTCAAATTAGATGGCATTATCGGGTGGGATATTTTAAGTTTGTTTGATTTTACGATTAATAAAGAAAAGCTTTTAATTAAAGCATCAGAGGCTCTACCGACAGAAATTATGAATTTTCCTAAAAGTACATTTCCAGTTGTTATATTGGATCATCTAGGAGAACCGAGATTATTCGGATTTGATACAGGTGCGAAAAAAACGTGGATTAATGAAAACCTGATTGATAAAGATCATCTTAAAATAAAAAAAACCCAAAACAAAAAACATTTTGGTGCGCATGGTTCTTATATGCAAGCCGTAAAAATTATTAACTCATATGAGTTGGAGTTAATAGATTACCAAATATCATTTAAACAATTAGAAACTGGATTTACAGGGTTATTAAACGATTACGAATTAGATGGTGTTTTGGGCATTGATATTCTCTCGAAATTATCGATAGAGATATCTAACAGTAAAGGCTTATTTAGGTTTGTATAAACTGTTAAGAAAGCTTAATTATTTTCTTGAAAAGTTACTATAAAACTTAATTTTTAATGATATACTGATATAAAGATTTGAAAGGATGCTATATGTTGTATGAAAAAATCGAAGCTGCTAAAGGGCTAACTTTAGCAGAATATCAAGATTTATTAAAACTTCATTTAACTTCTGATACGACTGGATCAATGGATGATTTGGTGTGTATTTTTGTTGTATCTGCAATCTATACAGATAAGGAAGCATTCGATAAAGTAAAACAAATCATACAAACAAAATCAGGTATAGAATTGCCAGAAAATCAATTCTATTATTACATGAGTATTGGCCTTTATCATTACCATACTTATAATTATGTTGAAGCATTGGAATCATATATTAATGCCATAGAAGCTGCACACGAAACGAATAATCAATTGTTGATTACTGAAGGTAATCATTTAATGGCGTTAATCTATAGGAAAATTGGAGATTTTGAACAAGCGCGTTATTACATTGAAAGAGGTATACGCACATTAGATACAGTTCAATTACCATTAGTTAAAGCAAGGGTGTTTATGACCTATGGTTTGATTTTAGGTGAGATGAACAATAATGAACATTCTAGACGTGTTAATGAAACTGCTTTAAATTATTTTGAACAAATAGAGGGTTTTGAGAAGTTAATCAATTATAGAATCTTATTATTGAATCTTTATGAAGGCTGTGAGATTTTGTCAGACTATGAAAGTGCGATTAGGTATTATCTAAAAGCTCATGATAAGAAGTTTGATACTAAGAATGTACTGTTAAACGAGAAATTTTTATTTTCTAACAGCATGATTTTAAAGAAACAAGGGAAGTACTTAGAAGCTCTTGAAGTACTTGAATCCTTATACGATAGACAAAAAATAATACGCGTTCCTGGATCACATAATAAAAATGATATTAAAATTCATTTAGAACAGATTGAAACATTAAAGTCTAGAAATGAAACCCTTATAAAAAGATTGACTGAAATGTATGAAGCCTTTAATCCTGTTGATAATATTGTCAATCATTATCAATTAGAGGAAAAACTTGGTGAAGCACTTATAAACGATGAAATAAAACCATATTTTCAGTTGTTATGGAATGTTGACAAACAATGTTATTATGGGGCAGAAGCGCTAATCAGATGGATAAAAGATGATATTGTTATACCACCAGGCCAGTTTATTGCTGATGTAGAAAACACAGAAATGATTATTAAACTTTCTGAAAAAGTGATACATGATGCTTTTGATGCATGTAGTGAAGCGATTGCAATTGGATATTCTGATTTTATCGTCAGTATCAATATCACACCTTATCAATTATGTCATCAAAACTTAGCTGAATATATTAAAAGAGAAATGATTCTTCATAACATAGAAGGTAGACATATTGAAATTGAAATCACAGAACGATCTTTTATCGAACAAAATCCTAAAA
>JABXKX010000084.1 GCA_013619035.1 Peptostreptococcaceae bacterium | reverse complement strand
TCAGATGTGTATAAGAGACAGGTATGTTTTTAAATTATGCCTGTTATTTTCATGTAGAGGAAGATCGAATTAAAGGAATTGTGGACTATATTATCAAACAAAAAATGATAGATGGCGGCTTCAACTGTAGGCTTAACCGAAGTGGTGCAAAACATTCTTCGGTACACTCAACGATATGTATGCTTGAAGGTATCGAGCGTTATAGGCAAGAAGGGTACGCTTACAGGTTAAAAGAATTAACTTTGATGCAAAGATCTTCAGAAGAATTCTTATTGGAACATCGATTATTTAAATCGGATAAAACAGGAGAGGTTATTCATAAAAATATGACTGTTTTTGCTTATCCATTTCGCTGGAAATACAATGTACTTCGAGCTTTAGACTATTTTAGATGGGCAGGAATACCCTACGATGAGAGGATGTCTGATGGGATAGAATTGATTCTTAAGAAACAAAAGAAAGATGGTAAATGGCTCGTACAAGCAAAACACCCTGGACAGCAACATATTGTATTAGAATCTTCGAGACAACCGAGTCGTATGGTGACATTGATGGCGTTAAGAGTCTTGAAAACATACAATGAAGAATAGATAAAAACCCACAGATTAATATGATAAAATCTGTGGGTTTAATAATTAATGTTCCAATATAAATTGGTTGGGATATCGATTTTTATACGTCGTCTTTGAAGCGTTGAACCCAGGTGGTAAAATCACCATAGTATCCAATTCCAGCTCTATTAAAACTGAATCTCCAAAGGGATCGATAATAAACCATTCATCATTGAGATATGCTTCAACCCAATGATGGGTTACATAAGCATTGTTGCCTTCAATTATTCTTGCTGGAATATCCTGTGCTCGAAGTAAAGCTGTTAAATAAAGTGCAATCTCTTCTTCGGTTCCTTGATACTGTTCATAAACCTCTCGAGCGGAAAATTTGATTTCATTGGTTTCCAGTATATCGATATCTTCTAGAATAAAATCATATATTGCTCTAGCTTTAGAATGGTCGGTATGATATTTTCGAGTCAACAGTTTTGACATAGATTTGATGTCTCTGTCATTACTCTGAACCATCTTAGTTGGAATGGTGTATTGAATATCATATTTGCTGAGATTTACAACTGAATATTGAAGTAATAATTGTTCGCTTGGTGCTTTTATTGGTACAGAATTATCAAAAGTTACTTTCTCTTCTTTTGGTGTAATAGCAATTTTGATATCATGTTTACCTAACCCAAAAGGTGTATAGATATTGGTCATAAAAGAATTGTTTTCTACAGGTACAGAGAATTCTAATTGTTCATCACCTCTTGAAACCGTAATGGTTAAGGAGTCTATGGTTTCATCACTGTTAAAATAACCTTCCAAAGGAAAAACATCGTTTACAGTCATATTTGAATAGGCTTTACTACTAATTTTCAAATGATAATTTCTTGCCGCTTGAAATTCCAAATAATGTTCAGAGCTTTTATCAAATGAAGATCCGTCTATATAGAAAGTATGCATGACATTTTCAAATACTTGAAGAATGAACTTTTCCGAAATGTTACTAGGGTATTTAAATGCCACAATGTGAACTTGATCATCAGCAGATATAAAGTGTATCACATGTTTGGTGATGATATCGTTGACATTAGTTGTAAAATATAATACATTACTAGTAAGGTAATTATAAATCTTTTGCTCCGACTTACTAAATATTACCTCTTCTTTATATTCCATTATGAGATGTTCTTCATAAATATCCATAATGAGATCTAAGTCAATGTTGTCATTGAGATCCCTAGACGAGAAGTTAGCACTAATTCTACCATAATTAGAATCATAACCATGAGTAAATTCATCGAGTATATTCCAATCAAGCGGTATTTTAAAACGAACCCCTACATCATCAAAAGAAACACTTTTATAAGGTATATCATTGTAATTTTTGTATTGAATAATCGTATTGGCATTTAAATGGACTTGATTGTTTTCAATTGATTCTGTTGAAAAATCAAAAGCTAAAGTTAATAAATTAAGTGGTACATATAAAGCATCGTTTCTTACTTCAAATTGATTAAATTTATACTTTTTACCATTGATTGAATAGTTGTTGTTGCTAACATCAATTTTCACATACGTGTTCAGATAATAAGCTGTAATCACATCGTTTTCAAAGACTTGAGCCCCTAGTGCTTCAAAAGTATTGATCATGGGTACCATAATATTATCGTTAATTATCAAAGCCGGTTGACTGAGATCAACTGGGATTTGATTGATATATAGATTAACCACTGTATCTTCACTAAATACAGAAAAACTTAAAGTGAAGATCAAACAAATGATTAACAAAATGCATATTTTTTTCATAAAAACCTACCGATCGTCATATGCATATATCATATCATCATTTGTCCTAAAATTAAACTAAGGAGAACAAATTGGATATTAACAAATTAAAAGATAAAACACTCTTAGATGTCAAAGCTATCGCTAAGGCTATGGGGATGAAAAATGTCTCAAAGTACAATAAAGCCCAGTTGATTGATTTGATCATTGATGGCAATATGACAAAAGTAGAAGAAAAACCAGAAGAGCAGATTGTTGAACCGGTTATCAGTAAACCGATCCCTGAAAAAGAGATGAAATTTGATGTAGAAGTTGACGACAACAGGGAAGTATTAGAACAAGATGAAGCTGAGGGTGTTTTAGAAATCAGTGATTCGGGATTTGGTTTTTTAAGATTTTCTAATTTTTTAACCAGTGAGTTAGATGTTTATGTTTCACCGTCTCAAATCAGAAAGTTCAGAATGAGAACCGGTGATAAGATACAAGGAAAAGTAAGAAAGCCTAAAAGAGGTGAGAAGTTTAGAGCCTTGGTTCGTGTGACTAAGATCAATCAAATGCCGCCTGAGATGGCAGCTAATAGAGCGAGATTTGATAAACTCACACCAATGTATCCAACTGAACGGTTTGTTTTAGAAGGTGATAGTACAGATATTGCAATGAGAATTATTGATCTGGTATCACCAATTGGTAAAGGTCAACGTGGTATGATTGTTGCACCACCAAAGGCAGGAAAAACAATTTTACTACAGAAGATTGCTAAACAGATTACAAAAGAGTACCCAGAAGTTGAACTAATTGTACTTCTAATAGATGAAAGACCTGAAGAAGTAACAGAAATGCAACGATCAATTGAGGCGGATGTCATCTATTCTACATTTGATCAACTACCATCTCATCATATTAAAGTAGCTGAAATGGTAATCAATAGAGCAAAAGCTTTAGTTGAACAAAAGAAAGATGTTGTTATTTTATTAGATAGTATCACACGTCTTGCTAGAGCATACAACCTTGTGATTCCATCAAGTGGTCGTACGCTTACCGGTGGTCTAGATCCAGCAGCTCTACATAAACCAAAGAGATTTTTGGGTGCTGCTAGAAATATTGAAGAGGGCGGTAGTTTAACCATACTAGCAACTGCGTTAATTGAAACAGGAAGTCGTATGGATGATGTTATCTTTGAAGAATTCAAAGGTACCGGTAATATGGAGTTGACATTATCACGTAAATTATCTGAAAGAAGGATATTCCCAGCGATTGATATCAATAAATCAGGCACTAGAAGAGAAGAACTCTTACTTTCAAATGAAGAACTTGAAATCATGAGAAACTTCAGAAGAGACTATTCTGCTGGCAGAAATTCTAATATGACGGAAGCTATTATGTCTAAAATATTATCTTCTAAGAATAATAAAGCGTTTATTGATGCCAATAAGAAAAAGTAGTGAAAATTTTCATTGACTTTCGTATTTGATAGTGTATACTTATTATGTTATCTATAGAGATTGATATAATTTTTTTATTATGTTATACTATTATAGCTTATTGGAAAAACAATGAATAAGAAATTCATTATAATAAAGAATTTTTAAAGGAGAGAGGTGAATAAAATGAGAGAAGGCATTCATCCAGATTACAAGAAAGTTGAAGTTCACTGTTCATGTGGAAACACTTTCGAGACTAAATCAACTAAAGATGAAATTAGACTTGAAGTATGTGCTAAGTGTCATCCTTTCTACACTGGATCACAGAAGCAACTTGATCGTGGTGGTAGAGCTGACAAGTTCAAGCAAAAGTACGGTTTATAGTAGCAAATGTTTACCGAGGCCTAGGTCTCGGTTTTCTATTGTCTTTTTTTAAGAAGTTGTGTATCATTAAGGTGATAGTGTTCATATTAAAACTCGTTTTGGTACAATTCGATAATCAAAATAATCAGAATAATCAGAATAATCAAAAGGAGCCCAAATGCATACTAGGCAAGGTATAATCTAGGAGGTATGAATTATGAAACAAATGTCAAAGTTAAATTTGGAAAAATCATTGGCTTTATATGAAGAAGCTAAAAAATTGTCACCAGGTGGTTTATTAGGTATCAGAAGACCTTATAACTTTATTGATGGTGAGTATCCTATATTTATTGATAGAGGATATGATGGTCATATTGTCGATGTAGATGGTAATGATTACATTGATATGCTTTGTGCTTATGGACCAATTATACTAGGTTACAATGAAGCTGAAATCAATGATGCGGTAAAAAAGCAAATGGACAAAGGATTCTGTTTTACAATGGTACAAGAGGTACAAAATGAATTAGAAAAGAAACTTATCGATTTAATTCCTTGTGCTGAAAAAGTTGTATTAGCAAAGACGGGTTCAGATGTTACTACTATGGCTGTAAGAATTGCTCGTGGTTACACAGATAGAAACTTAGTTCTAAGATGTGGTTATCACGGATGGCATGATTGGTGTGTTGAAGGACACGGTGGTGTGCCTCAAAAGACTCTTGATATGACAAAAGAGTTTGAGTATGGCGATTTAGAAGGCCTAGAAGCACTACTTAAAGCAAATGATGGCGATGTTGCATGTGTGATTGTAACACCAGTAGGACATGCTCTTGCTAAACCAGTTGTTGCACCACCTGCAGGTTACCTTGAAGGTGTTAGAGCATTAGCTGATAAGTATAATGTGGTACTTATTTTTGATGAAATCAGAACTGGTTTCAGAGTTGCAATGGGCGGTGCTCAAGAAAGATATGGTGTAACACCAGATCTAGCAGTATTCGGTAAAGCAATGGCAAATGGTTACCCAATCAGTGCATGTGTTGGTAAAGCTGAAATTATGGATGTTTTAGAATCTAAAGTATTTGTAAGTTCAACGTTCTTCCCGAACTCACTTGAAATGGTAGCTGCACTTAAATGTATCGAAATCCTTGAAAGAGAAAATGTAATCGATGAGATTTACAGAAAAGGTGAGAGATTCTTAAGTGAATGTGAAAGATTAATCAAGAAATTTGATGTACCTGCTTCAGTATCAGGTATACCACCAATGCCATTTATCACATTTGATAAAGCTGATAGTTATAAAGAAAGAAGAGTTAGATTCTTTACTGAGACTATTAGACGCGGTTTATTTATTCAACCATATCATCACGGATATATAGCCCATAGACATTCAGACGCAGACATTGATGCAGCTTTAAAAGCAATTGAAGAAGCATTAGAAGTGATTGCAACTGAATACCCCAATAAATAAATTTTAATAGGCCAATAATTGTTGGTCTTTTTTTTGTTTTCTCTTAATTATGGTTTATAATGGTACAAATGGTTAAGGAGTCTAAAATGGTATCGAATATTATTTTAAGTGAGATTGAATCTTTTCACAGTATATTCAATGAAGTGATACAAGTTCTATTTGGAGACGAAGAGATGAAGATGATATCTTCGGTTCTAATCAGTCCTGAAACAGAGGAATTTATCCTTCAAATGGACTTGCATCAGATGAAACAACTAAAGCAATTTGCTTTAAATGAAGATTTCAGAATATACAGACATATTACTTTGAATGAAAATGTGTTGTTATGTCCACTAAAGTCAAAAGACAAACAGTTTGATGACGAAGAGTTCGAATTTGTTTTATCAATTTATTCAAAATGTAACGGCAAATTAAATGGGCTTATTTATGGTGTGATTCATCGATCGCAGCAGGAACGTATTATCAATCGTTTATATGATAAAACACGGATGATGCTTTTAGAAAATACGGTTAATTTATTGTGCCAAAAATTCTCTTCATACAACCGTTTGTTTTTTACCGTGAACAATTATTTAGAAATTCTTTCAGTAAAAGATAGAAACATGCCATCTCATATAACCAATGTTGCGAATTTATGTTTAAAAATGGCTCAAAAAGCTAAACTAAGTGTATTGGATACAGTGAAATTGTATATAGCAGCACTTCTTCATGATATCGGGAAATTGTATATACCGGATGAAATAATAAATAATAAGAAGAAGTACTCCTATCATGAATATGAAGCGATCAAAGAACATGCCAAAAGAAGTGCTGAAATGGCAAAATCTGAACTCAGTGACTTACCACTGTTAAATGATGTACCTCAGATCATTCAATGCCATCACGAACGATTTGACGGTTCTGGTTATCCAGAAGCATTGGTCGGAGATGAAATTCCTTATCTGAGTCGATATTTGATGTTAGCTGATTCGGTTGACGCTATGTTAACCCATCGTTCTTATAAAAAACAAAAAGATAGAAAATCAGTGATCAAAGAATTACAAGACTGTTCTGGGAGTCAATACGATTCCAAACTTGTCCCTATAATGATACAAGTATTAAAAGAATCTAGAAATAAGTATAATATTGAAGAAGTGGTTGGTACAAATTATATTCATAATGTAGCTCTTAGTTATTTTTATGAAAATTACAATCATGTTGAAACGCTGATGGGCAGTTTGGTCATGCAAAAAAATAAAGGTAAATTTATATTAAATAAACCTTTTGAACAAGATGTTCACAAAGTAGAAGGTGCTAAAATATGTTTCTACTATTTAAATGATATTTATGAATATGGCATTGATATTAAACGCAATACAAAAGAACAATTGATTATTAATCGATTTAACTTTGAACCATTGGAGGAACAATTTGCATTGACTTGGCGCTTGAAAACATCGATGTACTTCAATAAAAGTATGAGGTGGGATGCGAATATCATAAAGATCGGTGGCAGTTCTCTGGTCTTTGAAGTTAAGACAAAATATCTGAATGATGTACTCAAAGAGAAAAAAAATCCTCTAATTGTACCAATTCACTTTAAAATTGAAGAGTTAGATGAGTTTGTCGAAATTGAATGTAAGTTGATGCAGCATTTTGTATTTGATGATAAATCCGTGATGTTTGCAAAATATATTGGTGTAAAAGATAAAAAAAAAGAGAAGTTAATAAGAGCGTTATTTAAAAAACAAATTTCAGAAAGAAAAACACTTTAAAATCCATTTTATAATGGATTTTTCTTATGATTAACTTTCTCTAAAGCGGATAGACTGTTGTTTTATTAGCACTGGATTTATGCTATGATGGTAACGTATAACTGTCAAAAGTGGAGTAAGGGGTTAATATGTCAAAATTATATTTTAGATATGGTGCAATGAATTGTGGAAAATCGACTGCTATTATGCAAGTAGGTTATAACTACTATGAGCGTGGAATGAATGCCATGATAATGAAGCCTATGATTGATACTAAGGGAGATGACAAAGTCATATCAAGACTTGGCATTGAAAAAAAAGTAGATTTTTTAATATCAGAAAAAGATGATGTTTTTGAAATGGTAAAAGATTATAAGGAAACACAAAAGAACATAGATTGTTTGCTTGTAGATGAAGTACAGTTTTTTAAAGCATATCATATAGATCAATTATTAAAAGTAGCAGTGACTTTAAATATTCCTGTTATCTGTTATGGTTTAAGAACAGATTTTCTAATGAATGGATTTGAAGGCTCTGCAAGGTTATTACTAGTTGCTCATGCGATTGAGGAGCTTAAAACAATTTGTACATGTGGTAGAAAAGCCACTTTAAATGGTAGAAAAGTTAATGGTAAATATGTGTTCGAAGGAGAACAGCTTGCTATTGATGGAAAAAACCATGTTGAGTATCAATCTCTTTGTACTTCTTGTTATTTTGAATATCGAGGTGAATAGAAATGTCTAAGAAAAAACCAAAATATACTGCCGTTGGTGGTCAAGCGCTGATAGAAGGCATTATGATGCGTGGTAAAGATAAAATTGCCATCACAGTTAGAAAATCAGATGGCGAAATAGTTACAAAAGTAGATACGATTAAGAAAAGCTTTTTAACAAGCTTTGCAAAAATTCCTATTTTAAGAGGTATTTTTGGATTCATAGCATCAATGATCATTGGTATCAAAGCCCTTAATTATTCTGCAGAGTTCTTTGATGAAGGATCTGAACTTGAAAAAGGTAAGATTGATTTATGGGTTGAGAAGAAATTTGGTGATAATGCAGATAAGGTTTTTGTAGCCATATCCATGGTATTTGCACTGATAATAACGATTCTGTTCTTTATTGTATTACCAGCATTTGTGAGTAGTTTACTGAACAATTTTTTCACAAATAATCTGGCACTCAGTTTATCTGAAGGTGTTTTTAAATTTGGTCTGTTCTTAGGTTATATTGTTTTAATCTCTAAAATGAAAGAGATAAGAAGAGTGTTTGAATACCATGGGGCAGAACATAAGACCATTCGTTGTTTTGAGGCTGGTGAAGAACTAACACCAGAAAATGCTGAGAAATTTACAAGACTACATCCAAGATGTGGTACTTCATTTTTACTAATTGTTGTAGTTTTAAGTATTGTTATATTTGCATTTTTAGGAAACTTCGGTGCGCCGCTTCATAGAGCTGCGCTTAAGTTATTGTTTATGCCTTTGGTAGCTGGTATTGCTTATGAAATCATTCAATACGCAGGTAAACATGACAACAAACTTGTTGATATTATTTCATGGCCAGGTATGATGTTCCAAAAGTTAACGACTGCTGAACCAGATAGAGGGCAGTTAGAAGTAGCGATTGCTGCATTAAAAGCAGTTATTGATGAAGAGGAAGTACTGGAAAATGAAGTGCATTAATGATATATTAAGACGTGGTGAATCTTTATTAGAAGAAATCACACAAGATTATCGAATAGATGCTAAACTATTGTTAGAATATGTACTTCAAAAGGATAGTTTATATTTATTTATGAATAAAAATGAAATTATTGATGAGACAATAATTCATCAATATGAATTATTACTGGGTAGAAGACATTCGGGTGAACCACTTCAGTATATTATTGGTCATCAGTCTTTTATGGGATTAGATTTTAAAGTGGCGCCTGGCGTGTTAATTCCGAGAAGTGATACAGAAAATCTAGTTCTAAAAGTTATTGAAAAAATTAAAGAATTAAATTATAAAGAGGTTCTTGATATTGGAACAGGTAGTGGAGCAATCCACATTTCACTGTGTCATTATTTAGAAAATGTGACATGTACAACGGTCGACATTTCAGAAACTGCTATTGCAATTGCAAAAGAAAATGCAGAAAATTTAGGTGTGAGGGATAGAGTT
>JABXKX010000606.1 GCA_013619035.1 Peptostreptococcaceae bacterium | reverse complement strand
ATATTTTATAATGGAAGCATCGATGACATTATAACCTGGATCAAACAATAGCTTCGACTCTTCGAAATGTTTAAAGTCTTTTGTAGTTGTAAACCAGATTCTATGATTTCTTTTTTTAGAAAAAATAGACTTCTTAACTGTTGATGACCAATAGATGACATAAATATCTTCTATAGAATCATAAATACATTCTGGTGCCCAAGTATTTAGGACGCCTTTAATATCTTCCATGACAGGTAATAATTCTTGAGTTGTCCAATTTAACAGGTCTTTTGAAGTGGTATGTACAATAGAGTCACTCTGCCAGCCATTGGTACTAATAAGATGATAGAGACCTTGTTGATCTTTAAAAATAAAGGGATCTCTTAAGGTTTTTTCACCGATAGACCCTTTTAAAATAGCCAAAGCGTTATTAAAAGGTTGCCAACTGTACCCATCATCACTTGTAAGCATATAAAGTGCTTCTGAGTTTGTTTTAAAGTAAGAAAATCCGTACACTGGTCCTCCTAACCGATTTTAGTTTCTTCCATTTTTTCTGAAATACGTTTTTCGTCGTACTTCAAGAACACTACTAATGAGAACAACGCCACACCAGCAGCAATGAGTACAGAGATTCTAATACCGGTGTCATTTTCAACAGATTTACCCATTGCTAAGACTGACGGTAAAATGAGTGTAGACAATGCAATTCCAACTTTACTTAAGAAAGAACGCACACCAAAGTATAGAGCTTCTTTATTTTGTCCTGTTTCATAAGCATCATAAACCGCACAATCAGCGATGATGGCATTAGGTAACACACCTGAAATGGCACTCGGTATTGCAAAGAAAACAATTACCGGAATCAATTGCACTATACCTGAAAACGGGAGTTTTCCTAAGAATGATATATAGATAAATGAAACGATTAAGAAGAAGAATGATACGATCATAAGTTTCTTTTTTCCATATTTCTTACTGAGTTTGTTAACGGCAGGGTACAGTGAAAATGAGAGTATACCAACTGCAGTTACAATCAAACCAACACTGCTTTCTTTTTGTAAAGCCAAAACAGTGATGTAATAAACGAGCGTTGCTTGGAAAAATCCATTAGATAACCAATACCCTAATTCACTTAATAGGAAATATCTAAAATCTACATTGGCAAAGACTGATTTAATAGAACTTTTCATATCCAAACTGGTTGCAGTTGCTGTACAATATTTTTTCTCATCAATACCATATGCAGGTATTAACATAAAGATAAGAGCAACTACACCTAACATTCCAAATGTTATTTGCATAGCCAGCGTTTTTGAAATATCAAATAATTGGAGTAGTATGTCCCAAATACTTGGCGCAAAAGTTGCAATCACCAACCCTAAGAACCATGTGACTGAAATATATGTTGATAAATCAATTCTTTCTTCTGTAGAGTCACCAAGTTCACTTAACAGTGCCGTGTAAGGTACAACATATGATGTATAGGCAATGATATAGAGGGTAAAGATGATAAACAACCATACAGAGTTTAAAATGTGAACATCACCTTGGAAAGGTACAATAAATACAAGAACAAGTAACATGGCAAAAGGGAAAGCACTTTTTCTCATAAAAGGAATTCTTCTACCCAGAGGATGAGTGGATTTATCACTTTTATTGGCTATCCATGGATCGGTAATGGCATCAATGGATGTTGCAAAAGCAGTAATGATACCAATTAGTGTGATGCCTAGAAAAATACCACCCTGTGGTACAACTATATCAATACCAGAACCCTCAGGTGGTAAATAGAAGTATATTAACCAGGTGCCAATGATGGAAGCAAGTAATGACCACCCCAGTTGACCGAGGGCATAATAAACGCGAATTTTCTTTGATAATTTTGTCATGTTTTTTCTCCTGATTAGATTGAAGGTGATACATTCGTGATTTGAAATCACCAACATAACGTATATTTTCATTTAAGTTTTGATAGAGGTAACTGAAATCGTCTTGAGGACGTAGACGTTTTTCATAATGTAAATTGACCAGATGGGAAGAAGGTAACACTTTCATCACATAACTAGAGTTTTTTGTACACAAATGGAATTCCAAAATATTGTTAATTTTGATCATGTTTACCTTCAACTTATTTTTTTGTTACTTTTATTTCTTTTGTAATGGTCTTAAAACGTTCCGAGTGAATCTTTAGATGTCCAGTTCCAGATTGACCATTTGATTTAATCCAAAACCCGATTGAACCACCAATAAGTGAAATCAGTTTTGGTCCAATAATTTCAATAGGACCTTCAGTGGAAAGTCTGATGGCATCATGGGCATAAACAATGGCTTGATTATGTTCGTCGACTAATTCTAGTACCACGCGAGTGGTATCGTATGTGATATCTTCAGTTAACTCACTTGAATCAACCGATGCTTTTAACTTGGGATTAAAGACTTGGCTTTTTTGAACTTCCAAAACACATACATCGTCTTTATAACCTTTAAAAACATAATCTGTTGCACTGCCGCCCCAACCACCAAAGTACTTGGTATATAAATCTTCTGCATCTCTTGTATTCATTTTGTACTTTAAGAAGATCCAACCCATTTTTAATTTGTCTATAAACTTCAGATTGGTTCCATTTTTACTGACACTTGCTAATAGGTTTTTAACTATCAAAGCATCATTTTTTGAAAACTTTTCATTTTCTAGAATTAAATCTCCTACAAAATCATCAACCGTTATTGGTGGATGTAAGAGATGTGGATATTTTGTATGATTGGGTTTAAAAGTGTTGATGCGCGTATTGTTTTTATAGAGTTCAACGTAATCACAATTTGTAAAAATACAGATATCTTGTAAAAGAGACGCCTCATATTCTCCAATGTTAATTGAACTGGCAATATGCATAACTGGTGTATCATGTTGTTGTGAGGCATAGCTGTATGCCGCATATTTTGGAATTCTGAACATGTCCATAACACCGTGATAACATATTTTATCACCACTACCAAAATCCTTATGGGTATTGTAATCAAACATACACCATCCAATGGCACCTGAAATCAAATCGTCTGCTGCTGCAGCTTCCATAACATTGATATGTCTTAAAGCATGTTCTACTCGGTGTGATTCGTTATCGAATTTCTTCGTAGGGAACATGTGACCATTGTACTCTGTTACCAAATAAGGTTTCTCAGATTTGATAACAGTTTTCTTTTTATCAAGACCTTGGTTTTTACCCGTATGCACAAAATCATTATAGGTATAAACATCTTCAATTAAATGGCTATCTCTAATACATCTTACGCCACCCGTTTGCCTCGAATCGTCTAGAGACTTAGCTAGTTGATGCGTTTTATCATAAAAACTATCATGATCTTGTGACTCATTTATTCTAACGCCCCAAATGATAACACTTGCATGATTGATGTCTGTTAATATCATTTCTCTGACATTCTGAAGTGCCACATCTTGCCAAACTTCATCACCGATATGTTGCCAACCAGGTATTTCATCAAAAACAAGCAATCCGATTTCATCACAACGATCCAAGAAATGTTTGCTCTGAGGATAATGAGACAATCTAACTGTATTTAGAGCAAGATCATATTTTAATAAATCAGCATCTTTGTATTGAGCACTTTTAGGCATGGCATAACCCACATAGGGGAATGACTGATGTCTGTTTAAGCCTCGTATTTTTATTTTTTCTCCGTTAAGATAAAAACCGTCTTTTCTAAATTCAACTTCTCTAAATCCTATACGTATTTCATGATGATCCAAAAGTTTACCGTTTTTAAGCAGTGTTACTTCTAAAGTGTATAGTGTTGGATTGTCTAAATCCCAAAGTTTGATGTCCTGTAATGATTCGGATATAGTAAGTGATTCTTTATGTTCACCCATTAAAGTAAAGTCACGGCTAAATTGATGATGTGATTGATTATTGAGTTTTAAATCAAAGATACAAGTCAAATGATCTGTTGCCATCAATTGGTTATGAACATATAGATCAATGGACATTTCTGATGTTTTTATAATATCGTTTGTTTTGACTGCGATTGATTCAAAGTGGATATTGTGATGATACTCAAGTGAAACTTCACGGTAAATACCACCATAGGTTAAATAATCGACAACAAAACCAAAAGGGGGTATATCGTTTCTCTCATGGGAATCAACATAAACGACTAAATCATTCTCAGCATCAAACTTTGCTGCTTCTGTTAAATCGATCTTAAAGGCCGTGTAACCACCTTTGTGGTCGCCTAAGTATTGACCATTTAAGTAGACTTTTGCATAGGTCATAATACCTTCAAAGTGTATTAAAACACGTTCATCTGAAGCAATTGAATCGATCCAGATTTTTTTTCGATAACAACTTTCAAACTGATAGATCTTTTCATCAAAATTATTATAAGGTGTTTCAATATTGCTATGAGGGAGTTGTACAGTCGTAAATAAGGCATCGTCGAAAGATGAATTAATGTAGACTTCTTTAAAGTCAGGGGTGTATTTCCAATTAAAATTAAGGGGTTGTTTTCTTAACATTTTGCCTCCAAGTATTTATGCCACACGTGTGGCTTTGTGTTTTGAGTATACAATTTTTTTTGAGGACTTGTCAAGACGGATAATATAAATTATAATAAAAATGCCACACGCGTGGCGTAAGAGAAAGGGAAGGTTATGAAAACTAATAGAAATCTGTTTTTAAGCTTTATTATGATTGTTTCAATGATAAACACTGTGACTTATTGGTCTATGAAGCCCATTTGGTTTTTTGTTAATCAAGAAGTTGGAGGATTTAATCTCGCATTGATTATTTGGGGATTATTTTTAGTGTTTTGTGTTTGCACTGTGATATTACTGCGACAACATCTATTAGAACCTGATAGAAAATTGAAATTAATTCATATACTTTCGACAATTGTATGGACCGTGATTTTCACATTTCTAAATAACTATCTGTACACGATGTTGGGCTCTGAAAAACACATAGTTATGCGAAATATAAAACAGATTTCACCTATATTGATGGTATCAGTATTGGTTGTATTCCTAGTGATTTTCTATCCAAAATGGAAATTATCAAGAAACTTTAAAATAAGCAGTTTGATAGCCGTGATCTGTTTAACAACACTTTTATTTGGTATATCTTATGATGCCAATATAAAAATAACGTCAGGACCCTATATCCAGTATATTTCTGAAGAAGCTTTTGGCGTTATGTGGACAACGAATGAAAACAGCACTGGATTCTTAGAATATGGTTATGATGAAAGTTCTTTAGAACAATTGGAAATGTCTGAACATGGGTTAATACAGGCCAATACAAAAGTACATAAAGTCATTGTACCTGAAATGACTGAAGGTATGATATTCAGAGTTGGTAGTACGGATATCAAAGATTATTTTCAAAACAATGTGGTTTATGGGAAAACAGTCTATAGTGACTTCATAAGTTATGAGGATAATAAATTTAAGGACAACACCTCTTTTTATGTGTTAAGTGATGTCCATGAGAGAAACGATATTTATGAAAAGTATCTTTCAAAAGGAGATTATGATTTTCTTTTTCTAAATGGTGATATCTTATCGTCTGTTGATTCTGAAGAGATTATTGTTGATCATATGTTAAAGCCGATTTCTGAGTACACATCTGGATTTAAACCCTTCTATTTTACAAGAGGCAATCATGAAACTAGAGGAGAAGCAAGCAGGGAGCTAAGTGATTACTTGGCATTACCAGATGGACGTTATTACTACACGTTTACTTATGGACCTATTTTTGCTGTTGTATTAGACACCGGTGAAGACAAATTAGATACTCATGAAGAGTATGGCGGTTTGGCTGACTTTGAAGCTTATCGAGCAGAAGAAACGAAATGGCTAGAAGGTGTTGTTGCTAGTGAAGCGTATCAAAATTCGGAATATGTTATTGCATTTTCTCATGTACCACTGAACAGTTACGATATTAATGCTGAGGTGACACCACTTAGTTTATATGAAGAGAATTGGGTAGAACTGTTGAGTGATATGTCTGTTGATTTATTGGTTTCTGGTCATACTCATTTATCGGAATTTATTGAAGCTTCTGATGATATGCCATTTCCAATTATGATTGGTGGTGGTTATGTAGAAGCGAATCAAGGATATGAAGCCATAAAAATAACGGCAGATGATAAGTTAACTGTAGAAGTAATAAATGAAGAAGGGGTTGTTACGGATCGCTATCTAATCGACTAACTTGCTTAATATGTATTGTGATGCTATCATAATGATGGGTGATGAAATGGAAAAATTAACAACAAGAGAACGTATCGTAATAGAAGCTGAAAAACAGTTTATAAAAAATGGTATTGCTGACACTCAGATGAAAGATATCGCAGAATCAGTCGGCATCAATAGAAGAACTTTGTACCGATACTTTTTGACTAAAGATGTATTGGCTTTTGAAATAGAACTTATAGTTATGAAACAAATTCAAGATTACATTGTGTTACAGATTGCTGATTCAGAAGAACTTTCTGGATTTGAGAAGGTTGAAATGTATTTTGATCATGTCAATGTAGATGATATAAAGAATCAGATGAAGTTTACAGCAGAGTTTGATCGTTATTTTAAGGATGATTATCCATCAGAAGCATTAGAAGAAGAATTTGTACTTGCCCTTGATCCAACCAAAGATCCTTTATTTAAGTACATAAAAGAAGGTGTGGAAGATGGCAGCATAAAAAACACTCTTTCAGCTGAAGATATGTTTCACTTCATAAGTCAAAACTTTTTTGCATTATTTCAGCGTTTGATTTTAAGAGAGAAACATCTAAAAAATGAGTACTGTGATAAAGTCGATTTTCCGAGCTTGTTTAAGAATATCATTTTAAACGGTATAAAAGCATCATAATTATTGAATTAGAAATGTAGTATAAGGACTCTTATAGGGTCCTTTATTTAGTTTTTGTAACATATTGGTCGTCATTAATCATATGGGGTATGATAAAAATATATGAGAAACTAGTACTTTGTACAATTACAGTTTTTTAATGATAAGGTGGAGGGACTTAAAATGAAAAAAATATTATTGTTTTTTATACTGTTATTGTCTTTGATTGGTTGTGAGACGATAACTGAGAATGCTGTAGAATACGTTGAACCGTTAATAGTTGTTGAAGAACCGCAGTTTGATTCTTTAATATTTGATATTATGGCAACTAAATTAGAGGCGATTGAACTTCAAGACTTAGAGTTATATATGTCTACAGTCTCGAAAGCCAATCAGTATTATATGAATGAACAAGGTAGATGGTTTAGAGAAATGACCAAAGATGAGATATCAGATATTTCATTTGAAATAGAATCTGTTGAAACGATTGATGATGTAACGGCTGTAGTAAATATCAGGCAAAAACACGAAGCATCAACGTCTATTGATATTGGTTATCCACTTTTATTTAAATTAGAGAACGATGGATGGAAAGATTGTGGGTATAACTTTGAAGTGAAAAAAACGGATCGATTTATAGTGAAGTATATGAAAGACGAGGGAATGGTTGAAGCGTTTACATCATATCTTAATCAAGCCTACGACAATTTAGAAAAAGTTTTTGATGAAAAGGCCGATACAGATTTTGAACTTAAATTATTTTATGATCAGGAACTGTTAAGACAAAGAACGGTACCTTCAATATCATGGTTATTTACGGGTTGGGCTGAACCTGATGAATCTTTAAAAATGTATACTGGACATAGTTATGATGGTTATCCTGGGACACTGCAACATGAACTGACACATCATATTACCATTAAAGTATGTAATAATAATTTATCCGCTTGGATATTAGAAGGTATTGCGATGTATTATGGTAATATAGCTGTTGAAAGAGAAACACATGGCGAGATAAGACCAATGGATAAAAATGATATGTTTAAAGATATTGAATATCTAGAAACTTTAGACTTATACAATGTTCAGGGTAAAATTGTTGGAGACTGGTATAATACCAGTTATATGTATGTAAGGTACATCATTGAAACTTATGGTCATGATACGTTAATGGATATTTTTTATGAGGCAGGGAAAAAACCGTTTAACAGTAGTGTTTTAAATGAAAATTTTGATATGGATAATATTCAAACAACAGATGACGCTTTAGAAGTGGTACTTGGTTTATCAAAAGAGCAGTTGAGTGAAGCATACTTTTTATGGTTAGATACAATGGATATTATAGATTAAGAAATCCCTCTAATCAAATGATTAGAGGGATCGTTTTAGTAATCACCTATAAAGTTAATGTATGCTGGTTCTGATTGAGGTTCAGTAAAATCATACCCTCCAAAATCAGTAACAGGCTGTCCTTTAACTGTAATTAAAACTTTATTGATATTTGGATTAGATGTGAATGAGTATAAAATACTATTGATCATCAAACGTCTGTACTCAGGTTGATCAGCATAACTGTTTAAGAATGCTTCATTAAAGTCAGCAGTTATGGTGGTACCTTCGATCATAAACGTATCCATTTCAACTTCTGGTGGTATTATTTGAACCCATTGTTTGTTATCAATATATCCGGTTTTTAAGACATTGAAGATAGATAATATCTCATCATAAACATTGGCTTCATTTATTTCAATTGGAATTAAATATCTTTTAGTAGTAGCATTTCTTTCCGTTAAATAAACATAGGTTTCATCAGTTTTTTCATAGATTGTTTTCAAGTCAATATCAAACAAAGAACCTTCTACTTGTACATCATCTACAAAGATTGTTAACTTAGTGATATGAGGTAATCGGGTTAATGATTTAACCAAAGCATCTATTGCTAACTGAGCTTGTTCTTTTGTTTCGATCATTTTGTTGATTTCATCTGTATATAAGAATACGCCATAATGTTTATCACCAATTTTAGAGATATTAGATCTCTCTGGTATGATGGCATTTTCTGATAATCCATAACCAAGTGGTGGTGGATTGTATAATCTGTTTCTTACTTCAACCGTAATACTTTTTGGATACTTTACACTAAAGTATAGCGGTACCAAATGGGTTTCGGACTCATTGTTGAAAAAGGCTTTGTAAATGAAATTACCATTATTTTGAGCAGAACCATTATCAACATAATCAATGTCAGGTCTATAAGCCAATTGATACACTTTTGAAGTGATTTTTTTTGAAGCATCAAAGTTAATTTCAGCATCAAAGAAACCATCTCTATTGAGTTCTAAAGCATAATAGTCAAAAGTCAAAGTATAGTTGACAGTAATTAAGTCGTTCTCATAAGTTACTTGACTGTTAGAAACGACTTTGTCTGAATTAAATATCTGAAAAATGTTATCATTTTGATAAAGAGTCAAAGTGATGTCATTAAAATCGTAATTGTTCTCATATGATTTCGGGATATTTGTTTTTAAAGTAACCTTCATATCATTTGGATTATATAATCGGGTATCGATATTTTCATAAATAACTGTATATTTTGCGATGAAAGCTTCATCTACGGGTGTTTCGTCTACGATTTCAGGTTCTTCATTAGAAAAAAGACCCTCAAAATCAAATAAATCTAACGCTGCGGTGTTTATAGGTAATACAGCAAGTGTAAAACATACTATGACTATGAAAAATAAATTAATAAATAAGCGTGTCACATTTTCCTCCTTAAAAGTTCC
>JABXKX010000054.1 GCA_013619035.1 Peptostreptococcaceae bacterium | reverse complement strand
CTATATATATAACTGATTTCATTATATGTAAGCAAAATCCACCTTTATAAGGTGGATTTAAACTACTTTTCGATTATCTTTAATATAGTTTCGAAACACATTTCTTTTGTATCTAAATTGATATGGGGCATTTCCATCTTTTCCTCTGGCGCAAAACTACTCCAATATGCGTGCTGATATAGTAAAGTTGTAACATCAGGTTATAGTTTGACATTATCCCTACATATTGAAAGTTGAAAGGCGGTTGAGTAAGTAGATATTGAATTTCATCATAAAAAAGACCCTTCTCGAAATAAAGATAGGTCTTTTTTCTTTTTTGCTAAACGAATTCGATCACATATGACTCCTCACAATATGCTGAAGGATTATTTTATTTATGAGATTTATGTTTCACTCTGAAAGATCAGTTAAGAAAGTTGCATATGTAAGTACTTAAGCTTACAATAACATTTTGATTTTTAGATGTTTCATTCTGTTTTCTATTGTTCTGTTCCGGTTTTAATTAAATATTGTCATTTAAGATTCAAATTATATGTTTATTAATCAAAGTATACTAAAATAGAATAAAATCATTGACAATTGTTAAAAATTAAACTAAGATTGTTATAGAGATAACAAATTTATAATCATTACAAATTAGGAGGAATTATGAAAGTAATCGTAATCGGCTGTACACATGCAGGTACAGCAGCAATTGTTAACGCAGCAAACTTATATGAAGATCTTAATATTACAGTATATGAAAGAAACGACAATATATCATTTTTATCATGTGGTATCGCACTCCATGTAGCAGATGTGGTTAAAGATCCGCAGGGATTATTCTATTCATCACCAGAAGCACTTGCTGATTTAGGTGTGACAACAAAAATGAAGCATGATGTATTAGATGTTAATGTGAATGAGAAGACGGTAACCATTAAAAACTTAGAAACAAATGAAACGTTTGAAGATACATTTGATAAGTTGATTGTGACAACTGGCTCATGGCCAATACAACCGCCAATTGAAGGTATTGAAAAAGAAAACATTGTGTTATGTAAAAATTATGATCATGCGAAAGTGATTATAGAAAAAGCAAAACAAGTTGAGAATATCACAGTTGTTGGTGCAGGGTATATCGGTGTAGAACTGGTAGAAGCATTTGAAATGTTAGGTAAGAATGTTACTTTAATCGATGCACAAGATAGAATTTTACCAAAATATTTGGATCCAGAATTTACAGCACCAGCTCAAAAATCATTTGAAGATAAAGGTGTGACACTTGCTTTAGGTCAATGTGTTTCTAGATTTGAAGGTCAAGAGACAGTTAAAAGAGTTGTGACTGATAAAGGGACTTATGACACAGATTTAGTTGTTTTATGTATTGGTTTTAAACCAAACACTGGTCTTCTAAAAGGTCAAATTGATATGTTGCCAAGTGGTGCAATTGTCATTGATGAGTATATGCATACAAGTCATCCAGATGTATTTGCAGCAGGTGACAGTTGTGCTGTCATTTACAATCCAACAGGTGAGAGTGCTTATATTCCACTGGCTACAAACGCTGTGAGAATGGGTACTATCGTTGCTAAAAACTTGAAAAAAGATACAGCAAGATATATGGGCACTCAAGGGACATCGGGTATTAAGATTTATAATCATAATATTGCTTCAACGGGTTTAACAGAATTAACTGCTAAAGAAAAAGGTTTGGATGTAGAAGTTGTCTTAATTAAAGAAAACTGGAGACCTGAATTTATGCCAACCTATTCTGAAGTCACTTTAAAAGTGGTTTATAACAAGACTTCAAGAGTTGTTTTAGGTGCTCAATTGATTTCAGATGAAGATTTGACTCAATCGATTAACACCATGTCGGTTGTGATACAAAACAAGATGACAATTGATGAGTTAGCATATGTTGATTTCTTCTTCCAACCGCACTATAACAAGCCATGGAATTTCTTAAATGTTGCTGGTTTAAATGCAAAATAATCTAACGAAGGCTAAGCCTTCGTTTTTCTTTGTTTTTTTTGGGTATATTTATGTAGTATTTATAAAATTAGTTGAAACCAAAAGAATAACTTTGGATTTCTGGAAAGTAACCCTATACTAGTATTGAGGTGATGTCATGTACGAAAATTTAAAAGAATTGTATAACGATGCAAGAGCAAAAGGAAAAAAGGAATACAACCGAAGAAAAGCAAGAGGTAAATCAGGTCACTTAACTTCTTTAGATGGTTTGATTGTGGATATTGATATTATGACAACTGTCGACTTAGGAGAAATGGAAATCCCTTTAAAGAAAATAAAAGGAACTTATTCAAATTTTAGAAGAATGTCATTTTCAAAAAGTTTTATGCCACTTGAAGGATCTAATACAGAATTTGCATCAAAGTGGATCACTTTGTGTGAAGCTCACTTAGATGAAGGCATACGAGATCCTATTAAAGTATATGAGTATATGAATTTCTTCTATGTAATTGAAGGTAATAAAAGGGTCAGTGTGCTTAAACATTTTGAAGCCTCTGCTATCAGAGGTCAAATTCTAAGACTTATTCCTAAATACGATGAATATGATAAAGATGTGAGACTGTATTATAGATTCTTAGAGTTTAATCGACAGACACAATTGAATCAATTATGGTTATCCAACCCAGAGGATTATGATGAGTTAGATGAAGCATTATCATCATATAATCCGGAATTGGGATTTTACAATGACAAGTACAAACACTTCTATCATGAAGTCTATTTGCCATTTAGAAAGATATACAAAGAACTTGGTGGAGATGCTGTACAGGTTACAACCGCGGATGCGTTTATACTTTTTGTTAAGATTTATGACTTACCATTGATTCTTGATGTTAATAAAACAACAGAATTAATGCCTAAACTGATTAGGGAATTGATGAGTTCTGATGTAGAAGAGTCGATGGAGATAAAAGCACGTTCAACGGATCTTGAGAAAACAAGTCTGTTGGATTCTCTTTCAGGTTTGATGGGCAAAAAAATGAAAATTGCATTTATCTATGCAAAAAAAATAGAAGAGTCAGGTTGGTCTTATTCACATGAATTAGGTCGTTTGGCTGTTGAAGAAACATTCAAAGACAATATTGAAACCAAATCATTTGAAAACATTCAAGACGATGATCAATTAAAAGCACTCATTGATGAACTGGTTCAAAGTAACTATCAGGCGATATTCACAACGGCTGTTATACACAGAAAAGCAACGTTGAGTGCAGCACTTTTATACGATAAAGTAAAATTCTTTAACTGTTCTGGAAACAGACCTTATGTTCATATGTCGAGTTATTATGGTCGTTCATTTGAAACAAGATTTTTAACAGGTATGATTGCAGGTGCTATGACAAATAGTAATATAATTGGATATACAGCTGCAAGTTCTACTCCAGATACAATATCTTGTATCAATGCTTATGCAATTGGTGCTAAAATGGTTAATCCAAATGCGATTGTTAAAGTGGCATATACCGGGGTCTGGAATTCACCAAAAGACAATGAAAAGAAAATCAAATCTTTAATTGTAGAGGGTGCGGATTATATTAGTAGTAAAAACAATATGCTTTCTAGAACCGCTACCAAATCATATGGTATCACTTCAATGCTTTGTTCTGTTAATAATGAAACAAAGGAATTAGAAGATTACCTTGCTGCACCAATATGGAAATGGGATGTTTTTTATACTAAGATTATAAACAGTATGTTAAACGGTTCATATAGTAGAATTGTTAAAAATACAAAGAGTAAAAAACTTATCAATTTCTGGTGGGGACTCGAATCTGGTGGTATTGATATTTATATGAATGAAAATATAGTACCAACAGAAACACGAAAGCTGGTGAACTTAATGAAACGTTTGATCAGTTCAGATCAATTCAGACCATTTAACGGACCACTTAAAGATCAGGCGGGTGTTCTAAGAGTATTTGATGAACGTGTTTTATCAGCCGCAGAAATTATTGAAATGGATTGGTATGTCTCAAACGTAAAAATCTTAGATGTTTAAACATCTAAGATATAATAACCATAAGCATTGATGATGGTCGTGTTATGATGTTTTATGATACGGTTTTGATTCTTGTAGCTTAAATGTTGATGTCCATGAATCATATATTTGGGCTGATACTGTTCAAGTACATTATGGAATACTTGAAAACCAATATGAGCAATATCCTCACCATCTCCTAAACCAAATGCAGGAGAATGAGTCAATAAGATATCAAAGCCTTTTTTAAAGGCTTTTTTATTTTTCTTTATTTTTTTGACCATTTGTTTTTCTGTATATTGATGTTTACCACCACGATACTCCATACACCCACCAATACCAGCAATTCTAAGCCCATTATGTTCATAAACTTCATCCTCTATACAAATACATCCTAAAGGAGGTTTTTCAGAATAACGCTGATCATGATTACCGTGGACATAAAGTAGTGGTTTCTTAAGTGCTGTTGTTAGAAAATTTAAGTAATTGGCGCTTAAATCACCAGCCGATAGTATTAAATCAATATCTTTAAATCGCTCAGGATTAAAGTGTTCATATAGAATTGGAGAAATCATATCAGAGATCAGTAATAGTTTCATAATGCCTTCTTTCTTTGGTTCATTATACAATGGTCTGTTACTGCTTTCAAATGAATGTATGGTTTTTGTAAAGAGTAACAGTAAAACCGTTCTTTTTTTAGATAAATCAATAAGTTTCTGTTGATTGTTTTGCAGTAAACACGTATGATATATGAGAAATCAAGTGAAGGAGAACGTTATGAAAAAAAGTCATAAAATATATGCCATTGTCGCTTCATTTTTTGTAATGTTGATTATGGCAATTACTGAAAGTATCAGAGGTATTTTAATCCCTACTTTCAAATTAGATTTTAATATCACGGATACCCAAATTGGCAGGTTTTTATTCATCTCTACCTTAGCGTATATTGTTGGTACATACTTTGCAGGAAAAGTATCTCGGGTGATGAATCAAAAACAACTTTCAATTATTGGCATGATTATATCTGGCCTTGGATTCTTTGGAACATCATTTGCACAGACATATACCCATCTGGTTCTTGGATACGTTGTTTTAACCATAGGTATTGGGTTTATAGTTCTGGGTTTAAATACCATAGTACCAGCCATTAAAGTTGTTTATATCGGTGTTGTCATCAATATGCTGCATTTCTTTTATGGTCTTGGCGCAACACTTACTCAAAGAGTTGCTGGTTACATGATCAGTAATGGTGTCAGTTGGAGACATATCTTTTTAGGGTTTACAGTTTTGTATGTGGTTGCAATTATCGTTTACAGTTTTGTAGAAATGCCTAAACGAGAAATAACTTCAAGACATCATGAAAAAATACATGAATATGAAAAACCTCTAATTCTGATGTTCTGTTTGGGATTAGGATTTTATATCACAGCAGAAGTACAAACGGCTAACTGGTTGTTAAACTACTTAAAAGAAATATATGAGTATGATGCTAATCAAGCTTCGAAATACGTGGCTTTATTCTTCGGAATGTTGGCGATCGGTAGATTGTTTGGTGGTTATTTACTTGAAAAGATCGGTTATCTAAAAGGTATTACAATAGGTCTATTTATAGCACTTGTCACGTATAGTATAGGACTTATAAATGAATCCACATTATTACTGTTGTCATTATCAGGGATATTTTTCTCAATTGTTTACCCAACTGCGATGTTGGTGATTCAGAAAGTATTTGCACACAATGCTATTAGAGTGGTTTCAATAGTGAGTATGATAGCATCTCTTGTGAATATGATGTCTGGATACTTTGTTGGGTATCTTAATGACCATATCGGTGTGAGATTATCGTATTTTTCAATTCCAATATCACTGGCTATAGCACTATTATTATTTATAGCAATTGGATTTGAACTGAAACGAGTTGAACATAAAAGAACAGAATTAGAAGGAGTGATTGTATGAAAATAGGTATTATTGGCGCTATGTCAGAAGAAGTAGAAATCTTAAAGAATGAAATGATGATTGAAGAAAAAATTGAAAAAGCAAGCATGACATTTTATCACGGTGTTCTTTTAGACAAAGAAGTTGTTATTGTGACATGTGGTATCGGAAAAGTAAATGCTGCTGTATGTACACAAATATTAATTGATAGATTCAAAGTGGATAAGATTATTAATGTCGGTATTGCTGGCGGTTTAAATAAAGATATCTACCCAGGAGATATTGTTGTAGCAAATAATCTTGTTCAACATGATATGGATGTTAGATTCTTTGGAGATGCATTAGGACAAATTCCAAGACTAAAAACATTTGACTTCAAATGTGATGAGGAACTGGTTGGTAAAGCAAGAGAAGCAATTGCTTTCTTAAAGGATGCAAAAGCTTATACAGGTAGAATCATTTCAGGGGATCAATTTGTCTCAGAAGCTGAAAAACAAAAGTTCTTAGGGACACATTTTGATGCTTATGCAGTTGAAATGGAAGGCGCAAGTATTGGACAAGTGTGTTATTTGAATGACTTACCATTTGTAGTTATCAGATCAATCTCTGATAATGCCATCAATGGGTCACATATGGATTACGAAACATTTGCACCTCTAGCGATTAAAAACTCTGTATCGATCTTAAAAGATATGTTAAAATCATTATAGAGAGAAGGAGGACTTATGGGTTTATTAGAAGAAATAGCAGAATTTAAAAAAATTGTAAAAGAGTTAGGTTTATCGGGTACTGTGAGTTCAACCACTTTTGGTTATGTATACAACCAGCCATTCTTCACAGAAAATATTGGAACCGATTTTGAAGAAGCTAAAGAGAATTTGAGAAAATTAGAAATCAAGTAATCCCTTCAATGAAGGGATTTTTTTGGAGAAAAACATGAAAAAAACGATTGGTATATTTGCACATGTTGATGCAGGGAAAACCACATTTTCAGAACAATTATTATTTCATACCGATATGATTAGATCGGTCGGTAGAGTAGATCATAAAAACACACTATTAGATACGCATGATATCGAAAAGAGAAGAGGCATTACAATCTTTTCTGATCAGGCTTATTTTAAGTATAAAGAGGATGATTATTATCTAATAGACACACCAGGTCATGTGGATTTTTCTGCTGAAATGGAACGTTCAATTGGTATCATTGATTATGCAATCATTATTATTAGCGCTATCGATGGCATTCAAAGTCATACTGAAACAGTCTATGAGTTATTAGAAAAGGCGAATAAACCAATTTTCTTTTTTATCAATAAAGTAGATGCTTCTCATGCGGATGTTACACAAGTTATAACAGAATTAGATCATACCTTTGGTAATTGTGTATTCTTTGATAAAAAATTGCCTTATGAAGCATTGGCGGAGTATTCTGAAGTGCTTATGGAAGCTTTTTTTGAAGAACGATTTGAGGATACTTTATATATAAGTGAAACTAAAAGAGAAGTTAAGAACGGTCAGTTAAGACCTGTCTTATCAGGTTCTGCTTTAAAGGATATAGGGATAGATTATTTTTTAGAGGTATTACATCAACTGACAGTAACAGACTATCCAAAAGAAACTTTATCCGGTGTGGTCTATAAAATTAAATATGATAATAAATTAAGACAGACTTTTATTAAATTAAACTCAGGCATGTTATCTGTTAGAGATCTGTTAGGTGATGAAAAAGTCACTGAAATCAGAAGGTACTTTGGTACCAAATTTGAAACGGTTCAAACGGTTTATGCTGGTGATGTCTGTGCGGTGATCGGCATACAAAATCTGAAAGTAGGAGATACATTCGGTACAGATCAAATGATCTCTTTTGAAATGCAACCGACACTTAAAACAAAAGTTGAATTCGATAAGAGTATGAATCCTAAAGATGTTTTTAGAGATATGAAAATATTAGAAGAGGAAGATCCTTCACTTTTAGTAGAGTATTCATCTAAAAAGGAAATAACTTTAGGCATTATGGGTACCATACAACTTGAAATTCTTGAAGAGGTCATACCAGCAAGATTTGGGTATAAAGTAACGTTTGAAGATCCTAAAATCATCTACAAAGAAACCATAAAAGATCCGGTATTAGGGTGTGGTCACTTTGAACCATTAAAACATTATGCAGAAGTCATCTTAAAGTTAGAACCTAATAAAAAAGGGGACGGGATCACTTTTGAGTCAAAATGTTCGACCGATGATTTACATGTTGGACATCAAAATTTGGTCAAACATCATGTTTTTGAAAAATTACATAGAGGTATTTTAACAGGCTCAGAAATTACCGATTTAAAGATAACTTTAGTAACGGGTAGAGGTCATAATAAACATACTTCAGGTGGTGATTTTAGAGAAGCGACTATTAGAGCTATAAGACAAGGTTTAGAACAAGCTGAGAATGTTTTATTAGAGCCTATTTATCAAGCAATTATCAAAATACCATTTACGGATATGGGTAAAGTTATGACTGATATTACAACACTTCATGGGACTGCTGAGCCTCCGATTCAAGATGGAGAGTTTGTTATTATAAAAGCTTTTGTCCCAGTAGCGACGTTTAAAGATTATAATATGAGATTGAGTAATATCACAAGTGGTAGAGGTAGACTTAGACTGAAAGTAATTGGATATGATATCTGTCATAATCCAGATGAAGTGATAAAGTCCATTGCCTATGATAAAATAACAGATGACGAATACCCATCTTCATCAATATTTTGTGCTAAAGGCAAAGGGTACACCATACTCTGGAATGAAGCAAAAGAACATATGCATTGTATAAAGTAAGGAGAGTATAATGGCAATACAAGATAATATTAATAAAATACTAGAAGCTGTAGAAGAGATACCTACAGAATCTATTGAACTGTGTTTGAATTACAAATCAGAAAGCATTCCACATTTATTAAAGATAGTGGACCAAGTTTTAGAAGACGGTTATTTAGAGCAATATGAAGGATCGCTTGGACCTGTGTTAAGTGTTCTGATGTTAGCTGAGCTTAAAGAAAAAGAGTTGTTCTCTAGAGTGGTTGAGTTATTTGATTGTGATTTAGAGCTTTTAGAAGTTGTATTTGGTGACTTTTATGAAGTGCTATTCCCTGTAGCACTTGGAAGTGTGTGTGAAGATGTCTCATTATTAGATGCAATTATAGATGATGAAGAACAATCTGAATTGGCAATTGCTTCTGCGATACAAGCCTATTTAACCGTATTAAAAAGAGGTGTGATTGACCGAGAAATCTGTTTGAAAAAGTTTAAAAACTTATATGAAAGAGATGATATGTCTCCATTTACGATGGGGATTGCAACCGCATGTGTTCTTAATATTCACCCTAGATCAATAGAATCTTCTATTCGAAGAGCTTATGAAAATGAAAGCATTAATGAAGACATGATTCCGGTAGAACTGGTTGACCGTGTCTTAAAACAAAAGAAAGATAAAATAATGAAGCGTTTTGCAGAAGACAAACGATTTATGCCTATAATAGATAGTATTGCCTATTTTAGTGACTATATGAACATTAGTGAAGATTAATCACTAGATAGTGAAGCAAACCTATTTCAATGAACTTCTCACAAAAATCTTAGATGAACTCTAAGATTTTTCTTTGATTCCAGATTATATTTACAGTGCTTATGGTAATATAATAGTACTATAGGAGAAATT